>CAYGPQ010000014.1:0-3616 GCA_964351775.1 uncultured Kordia sp.
CCATTTGGGGAAATCACCAACGTTATAAAGACACCTATTTTTCAGCCTACAAAAACAAATACTTTACGGGCGATGGCGCTTTGCGCGATGAAGTCGGGTATTACCGAATTACAGGTAGAGTAGATGATGTCATTATTGTGTCGGGACATAACTTAGGAACGGCACCGATAGAAGATGCTATCAATGAACATCCAGCGGTTGCAGAATCGGCAATTGTTGGTTTTCCACATGATATCAAAGGAAATGCTTTGTACGGTTACGTAACGTTGAAAGAAACAGGCGAAAGTAGAAATCATGAAAATTTACGAAAAGAAATCAATCAGATTATTACGGAACAGATTGGCCCTATTGCCAAACTCGATAAAGTGCAATTTACCAATGGTTTGCCAAAAACGCGTTCAGGAAAAATTATGCGACGAATTTTACGAAAAATTGCTGGTAAAGATGGAGACAATTTAGGAGATATTAGTACATTACTCAATCCGGAAGTTGTGCAGGATATAAAGGATAATGTATTATAGAAATAGAATTTAATAGTGCAGAATTATCCAAGAAATCCTTTCGTAATCATTATTTTTTCAGCTATTGGAATGCTCATCCGTTATGGATTATTCTATCTGTTTTCTACGATAAAAGGGACAGTACCCAAAAAAATGAAATATTTTTCAGAAGGTTTTAAGCAAATTGTTTATAACCTTCTTTTAACTACTTTTATTTTAATAGTAAGTGTAGTTATCATTATTTACTACACATTTAACTAATTTCAATTTTTGATAAACTCTTTGAAAGTTATTTTGAGGAGTTTTTTGTCAAGCATCAATTCTCCATTCAAAACGTATTTTCCGAATTCCGTGATCCGTGTCCCATTGGTTGACTTCTTTGAAACCAAATTTGAGGTATAATTTAGTTGCAGGTTCATTTTCTAATCCAGTTTCAACCACAAATAAATTTGAATCATACGTATCGAAAACGAATTCCAGCAAGCTTTTTGCAACACCTTGTCTGAAAAATTTCGGAGCAACAACCAAACTATTGATATGTGTGAAATTTGCGTTATGATTAATTTCAATAACTCCCGCGAGTGCTGTGTTTTTAAAATATCCAAAAAATGTAGTGTTACTGTTTATATAACTTTCCAACGGTCTTTTTAAAGGAGGAAAATCTAGTGCATTTAATAGTTTGGCTTCAACCGTGTATGAAACTTGAAAAACGGAACGTATTTCAGTAGCTACTTCTATATTGATATGTTGAAGTTTTTTGATCATTTTTATAGCCGTTTTATGAGTATTTCTTCAAGCTTTGATACGAGATATTCTCCATAAAAGCAATCTGTTGAAACTATAATTTTTAAGAACCTTTGATTCATAAAGCAAAGGTTGTGATTCTTGTTTTCTTTTTTTTACTGTTTTAATTTTATATCAATATTAATCATAAAATCATTTAGATATGAAAAAAAGAAATCTTAAGACTTTAGATCTTAACAAAAAAGTGGTCTCTAAAATTAGTGAGATCATTAAAGCTGGAAAAGGGTATCCAACGTATTTATCCTTGCCATATTCAGACTGCTGGTGCTGGAGTGCAGATGATGATACACAACCTTAAACTGATGAACGAGCTTCGGCTCGTTTTTCTTTTATGTATAATTACAGGTTTTATGAGGTAGCAACTTCGATATTGGTATGTTGCAGTTTTTTTTTGATAAATTTCCATGCAAAATTTCTTTATAAATTTAAAGATAGTAAAGTTATTTTGATAGTTTTTGTATGTTGGTAATACCAAAGTTATATAAGATATTATGGACAATGCTTTATTGAAGTATGATTTAGTTAGTGAAAAGCTCCTTGAAAGAGATTCTGAAGGTTTTTATGTAGCATCAATCTTATTAGAATATTTTTTTGTTGAATTTCCTTTTAATGTTACTTATAGTCTTTGATTTATAGTCTACATTTTCTCACATTTGTAGTTGTGGAAATAAAATTTAAAATAGGAAGTCGTATCAAAGAATTGAGAAATGTCAAAAAGATGTCTCAAAAGGATTTAGCGTATGCGTCTGATTTAGATAGAAGTTACATAGCAAGTGTTGAAAACGGGAAAAGGAATATTTCGATTGTTAATATTGAAAAAATTGCTATTGCACTTGGAGTTTCATTAAAAGAATTTTTTAACGATAGCATTTATGATTGACTTATTAAAAGGTTTAGAAAGTATTAAGTTAATGATTGAAGATGCTATAATCACTAAAGGTGAAGCTGGTAAACGCTCAGTTATTAATTCAAGTAAAACAATAAATATTCTTCATGAAGTTGTCAAATCTGATCTCATTATAAAAGGTGTAAGAGAAGATTTAATAAAACCAAAATTGGGTAACACAAAGCCGGAAATCAGACTAGCAGGATTTTTAAAGTATAAATATCAAGATGTTTGTGTTTTTCCAAATGAAAGTTTCAAACCAATTCCTGAAATAATAGATTTTAATGGTTTGCATTCAGGCAAGACTGATAAGTATGGTGAATTATTTTCTGAACACATATTATCTGTAAATCTAAGAAGTCAATTAAGTAGTCTTTCTAAAAATAAAGATACTATGTTTGAAAGAACGTATGCAGAACCTCTTAATTTGCATAGAAGACTACCTAAAATGGTGCTTGGTGAAGTTTATTTGCTCTCAGCAAGAGAGTTAGATTCTAAAGCTGTGAAAAAAAATATAGTTTCTTATAAGCCTATTTCTACTTCTTCAAAAAACGCATTACAAGAATATATTTTTGGGTTCTCTGCATTAAATGGAAGAGTTAATCAAGGAGATGACTTTTTTAAGTATGAGAGAGTTGCACTACTAATAGTCGATTTTAGTGTATCACCAATAAAAATTTATAATTCTGTTGATGAGTTAATTTTTGATGGATTTCTAAGCAAAGACACAAAATGTAGTTTAGAAAATTTGACTTATAATAACTTTATTAGTGACTTATTGAAGTCTTATGATAGGAGATTTGGAACAGGAATATTAAGTTGATATTTATCAATTAAAAACTCATCAATTTCCATTTTATCAGACAAGCTATTTAAAATATTGAGTTCTTCTTTTGTAAAGTTAGGAATGGTAAATTTTTCAATAAAATTCTTTTGATAGCAAGGGAAACCTCCTTGAATAGAAACGCTTGTGTTGCTTACATAATAATCCATTACAATAGAGTTCAAAATTTTCTGAACGACTAATATATTTTCTTCTTTTGACATTTCGTGCATCGAATCCTCAAATAATGTAGTTTTGTTTGAATGGTCTCTGTCAAAATAAATTCCGTATCCATTTGTATAATAAGCATCTTCCTCAGGCACAAATAAAAATCTTGGATGTTTGCTAAATGTTGGGTTTACTATTTTTTTTCCACATACCCTATCTTGCCAGGACTTTAGGCTGCTTTCACCTTCTAAGCTTGGTGCATCTGGATGTGTTTCTTCTGCATCCCCAAGTTCTTCTTGAAGTAGTTTTTCGTTTTCCTTTTTCATTTTTGCAAAATTTTCTTTTGCATCATCGGTGTCAATCGCATCTTGATTGTGAAGTTTAGTAAATCCTTTGCCCTTCATGTGCTTTGTACTCCTTGTTCTAAAATTACTC
>CAYGPQ010000014.1:3626-55205 GCA_964351775.1 uncultured Kordia sp.
GTTCTGCCCCAAACATAAAAAGGAGAAAATACTTTTTTACCTTTCCCACGTCCTTCTAATTTCTCTTTCTCTGAAAGTAAAAATTCGTAGCATTTTGGATATTTAGCTATAAACTCATCTTCTAAAATTGGAATTGCAGTTTTTGAATTTGTATGATACGGAGTAATAATTCTTAAGGTATTGTTTTCAATATCTTTTTGACTTTTAAATTGAGATATTTTATAAACAGGTCTTGTGATTTCTTTTTCAATTAAAAATGTTCCGTTTTCTGTAGTTTTTGTTAAATACCCATTTTTTTCGTTTTCAGAATCTACAAAAAACACTTCGTCTTTTAAGGTTGCAATACCAACAGCGATGTTAAATAATTGTTTTATCGGAGTTCCAATGTTTTCAATAATTCTAATATTTTCTTGTTCTTTGGTTTTTAATAATCGCCATTTATCGACATCTAAGTTTTTTAAATAATTTGGTGAACCGTTTGCTGATATTAAAAAGTCTGAACAAGATTGTTCGTCTTTAATTTTGTCAAATAAAATTGACTCGTTTATTTTTTTATTTACAAACGTAATAGCAGTATATGTTTGTGCATCAAAAACTTTCTTGTGCCTAAAATCTACAATTCTAGTAACACACTTTTTTTGTGAAAAATATTGACGAAGAGATAGACCTGCCAACGAAGTAAAATAATTATTTGGCGTAATATATCCTAACTTTCCGCTTTTGCTTAATAATTTATGTCCTAATTCAAAGAAAGCGAAATACAAGTTAAAAGTTCCGTTTTCAATACTTTTCCAATGGTTAATTAAATACTGTCTATTCTCATCACTTAAATCTTGAAATTTAACGTACGGAGGATTTCCAACAATTATCTCAAATTCATTTTTCCAATCAGCTTTTAAACTATCTTGATGGTAAATATTGAAGTCAGATTCTTCAATAATTTCATTATTTAGAAGTCCAAAAAGAGATAGAATTATTTTTGAACGTTTTACATTATAATTTAATATATCAGAACCATAAATATTATCTTTTATGGTTTCCTTTATGCTTTTATTAAAATTCTTTTGATAATATTCAACCAAGCCTATTAAAAATGCACCACAACCACAACTTGGGTCTAAACATTTGTCTTTGTTTTTTGGAGAAACTTCTTTAATTATAAAATCTACAACATACGTAGGCGTAAAGAATGCCCCATTTACTTTTCGATCATTTGTCGGAATTAAAAGCTCAAGATAATTTTCTAAAAGTTTTAACTCTTTAATATCCAGCGTTGAAACAAGTAAATAAATTTCTGGTTCTGTTTTAAAATCAGCTAATAGTTCTGAAATTATTGGGCTTTTGTTTGATTCTAAATCATTATTTTGAAGAAAAGAATAAATGAAATGTTTCTCAATGAGGTTTATCTCGTGAGAATTAAGAAGTTCATTGATTGTATTTTTATTCACTTTTATCATTGTCGACTATAAGTAACAAAAATAAATTTAAAATTTATACTATGCAAATTTAAAATTTACTTGATCCGTTTATGTTTAATTGTAAGATAGTAATAAAAAAATTAGCTAATTATTTACCCCAAAAACCACCTCAGCCTTCACCTTCACATCCAACAAAACCTTCCGCAAAATCCGTTGCACATCCACATTGTCTTTTTGTTTGATGATATGTGATTCCAATTCGTCTGTGTGACTGATTTGCACATCAAAATCAATGAATCCATACCCTAAGTACAAACCATTTTTAACCATGATAAAGGCTTCTTCGTTGTCGGTTCGTCCTTTTCGTTTAATGACAACATTCTGAGAAGCTTCTCGCGAATGCACAACCGCAATAGCAACACGTTCGTTATAGATTTCAATTGCTTCTTCCTGTTTGCAAATTCCTTTACAGGATTGTATTAAAAAGTGCGAACATACTTTTACATTTTCCTGCAAATGACAGTATTTTGGACACAAATCAAATTGCATACATAAACGTTCCAAATACGTTCTGCAATCGCGAATGTTGTAAAAAGTAATCATCGGATTCGCAATCATTTTTGCATCATTAAATGCTAAATGTTTTACACCGCGACGATCCGAATATTCAAAAATGGCATAGCTTTTTGGCGCGCGTTTCGAAGCGCTATTGTATCTCGGATAATGATGTTTGATGGCTGCATCTTCCATCAATAAAGCTAAAAGCTCACTTCCCGAAAGTTCAAAATCAATATCAGCAGTTTCTCGGCATAAATCGAGTTCCTTTTTTGACTTATTATAAAAATGACTCAACACCCGTTTTTGAATGTCTTTGGCTTTTCCGACATAGATAATCTTGCCTTTTTTATCTTTAAAATAATAAATCCCCGCTTTTTTAGGCAATCCATTAAAGGTGTGACTTGGCAAATTGGGCGGAAGTGTCGATTCTTTAGATTCACGTTTTAAAAACTTTTCAAAAGTTGCTGCAGCGGCTTCTTGCGCTAACAATAATTCAAATAAAATTACTGTTGCTGCTGCGTCGCCTCTCGCTCTGTGTCTGTCTGAAAGTGGAATTTCAAGCGATTTGCATAATTTCCCTAAACTATAGGATTTATACCCCGGAATGAGTGTGCGCGACAACCGAACTGTACACAGCTTTTTTCGATTAAAATCAACATGAATCGCTTTGAATTCATTGCGAATCACGTTGTAATCAAAATTGACATTGTGCGCTACAAAAATCGTGTCTTTGGTAATATTTAAAATATCTTCTGCAACTTCCGCAAATGTTGGCGCGTTGGCAACGAGCGCATTATCAATTCCCGTAAGTGTCGTAATATGTACAGGAATTAGCGTGTTCGGATTTACAAGTGACGTGAATTCGTCAACAATTTTAGTTCCATCAAACTTAAAAATAGAAATTTCCGTAATCTGATTGCTACGTCCTGTCGTTTCAACATCAATGATGGTGTATAGTTGGTTTTCAGACATATATTTAGGACATTTTTTTGACAGCTTCTAGTTCAACTTGCAACTCTCTAAACATCGCCATGATACTGCTCAATTTTAATTCTTTTTCATCATATTCTTGCGTATTGATGCAACAGGTAAACGCCCAAATTTCTAAGATGTCTTCCATCGGAACATGATACGGGTCGTAGGCTTTGTTGTCACTGCTGAGTATCAATGCTTGTCCCGTAAAGTGTTTATGCACGCGTTTGTAGACCAATCCATCATTTTTTGTCAACACAATATAGGTACGACCATCTTTTACGTCCGCAATATCTTCTACGTATTTCGCCACAATGTACGAACCGTCTTTTACGGGTAGCATGGAATCGCCTTTGATTGGAAATGCGCGATGCGTTCCAGTAGGTAAAAACGGCAATTTTATTTTTTGTAATTGTTCAATATATTCGGGATCGGCATAGCCTGCTAAATAGCCGGCAGAAGCTGTTGTGGGGATGATTTCGATGAGTTCTTCATCGTTTTCATCCACCGTAATCGGAAATAGTAAACGTTGATTTCCTAGTTGCATGAACGAAGTGTCTTTTGCTTGTGATAAATCGTTTTTGACCAAAATATCAATGGGCAATTTGAAATAGTCGGATAAGTCAATTAAGCGATCGATGGGCGGTTCGGATCGTCCTTCTTCATACGAACCTACCATAGAACGCGTCCAACCAAGTGCTTCGGCAAAACGTTCTTGCGAAAACCCTTTGAGTGCTCGTAAATGCTTGATGTTTCCTTGAATATTCTTCATAACGATTGGGTGTATTAATCTACGTTACTACAAATATAAGCAAATGAAACTACAAATAGAAGTTGTTTTTGGAAACTATGGAATTTTTGTTGACAGTTGACAGTTTTCAGTTGTCGGTTTGCAGTTAACAGTTTTCAGTAACTTGAAAGGAAAAAGTTTTTTCATTTTCAAATTAACACATTTTCAAATTGATACATCGTTAGATCTAAATCAATAATCGTAAATCAAAAATCGTCTATCGTTAATCCTGAAGTTCTTCGTATAAATCTAATAAATACAACACGCGTTCGCGAAGATGACGTTTTTCATAACTTAAAGCCGCAGCTTTTGCCATGGTTCCGCCTTGATAGTGAATTTGATAATACGATTCGTAAAATTTTACATCCGCTTTGTGAAATGCCAACCATTTTGATTGTGTTTCATCTAGTAAGGTTACATCTAAAAGTGTTGGATTTGCTTTTAATTTTTTTAAAATGGTATCCAATTCGGTTTTCCAAGAAGCCAATGCCGCTTGTTCACATTTAATACTTCCAATGGTGGTTGGAACCGCATTTTCGATACAGTTGCTATTTTCAATATCAATTGGATGTTTGTTTTCTTGGCTGAAACTTAAAAGTGTGGAGAGAAAAAATAGTAAAAACAGTATATTTTTCATAATAACAAAAGTTTAATGAAATGTAAGATACATTTTTTTGTCAATTTTTTTAAAAAACGTGGAATTTTAGCTGAGATTAACGTAAAAAATAAGTTAACGAATTGCAGCTAATAAGTTTGAAAACACTTTGATACATTCACGTTTGAGCGCTTCTTCTTCAAACTGTTCTGAAATTTGAATGCACTGAATGGGAAGTTGGTATTTTCTGCGGGAAGTTAAATCTTTTAAGCAATTAGATGATAATAATATGGCGCCATCAACGCTTCCGTCGTTGATCATTTTTAAGCATTCTTGTTCGCGTTTGTGTGCTGAAAAAGATTGAAATAATAGGATGCGATAGCCAGATTTAGTGGCCATTTTTTCAATATTATGTATAAAGCAACTGTAAAAAGGCGTATTGATTTGCGGAATGATAATCGCGACGGCTTTGGTTTGCTTCTTCCGCAAAGCAACAGCATAATTATTGGGTACATAATTATGCTTTGTTGCAATTTTTTTTATGGCTTTTCGTGTTGTTGGACTGATGTCAAATTTGTTATTTAACGCCTTTGAAACCGTTGAAATAGAAAATCCAGAGAGTTGCGACAATTCTTTTAATGTTATGGTTGATTGCAGAAAATTCATTTTCTTACTTCTTTTATAATCTGAATTGCTTCTTTTGTGAGTGCTTCAATTTTTTCAAAATCGAAGTCTCCATTTTCTTTTTTCTTCATTAATTTTGAACCCATTCCGACACAAGTTGCACCAGCATTAAACCAGCCTTCCAAGTTTTCTTTTGTTGGAGCCACGCCACCTGTAGGCATGATACTTGTCCAAGGTTGTGGTCCTTTTATGGCTTTGATGAAGTTTGGTCCATATATTCCACCTGGAAATAGCTTTACAATTTCACAACCTAGTTCTTCTGCTCTTGCTATTTCTGTTAACGATCCGCAACCTGGTGACCATAATATTTTACGGCGGTTGCACACAATGGCAATATCTTCTCGTAAAACGGGTGTTACTATAAAGTTAGCGCCAAGTGACATGTATAAAGAAGCTGCGGCGGCATCTGTTACGGAACCAACTCCCATGATCATTCCTGGTAGTTCTGCAACTGCATATTTAGCTAATTCGCCAAAAACTTCGTGAGCAAAATCGCCACGTGCTGTAAATTCGAGTAAGCGAGCGCCGCCGTCATAGCAAGCTTTTAGCACTTTTTTGCTTACTTCTATATTGTTATTGAAGAATAATGGAACCATTCCGATTTCCTTCATTACCTGTGCGACTTCTAGTCTTGAATATTGTGCCATTATATGATTTATTTTTTTTCGTTTTCACGGAAACATTTTATTATTTAGCTGAAATCCAACAGATTACTTTGCGTTTTCTCTGTAACGATTCATGCGTTATCTTGCAACTCTTCCAGAGGCATCTCCGCCCATTAGTTTTTCTACTTCTGCAATCGTAGATAAGTTTGCATCTCCTTTTATGGTGTGTTTTAAACAGGAAGCTGCGACTGCAAAATCTAATGCATTTTGATCGTCTTCTGGGTATTTTAGTAATCCGTAGATTAATCCTCCCATAAATGAATCGCCACCACCAACTCTGTCTACGATGTCTGTGATTTGATATTGACGTGTTTCGTACATTTTTGAACCATCATATAATACTCCAGCCCATGTATTGTGCGAAGCTGATATGGAACCTCTTAATGTTGTGATTACTTTTTTAGCTCTTGGAAATTTTTCCATCATTTGCTTACAAACTGACAAGAAAGCTTCTGCTTTTACATCGTGTCCGTGTTTGTGAACGTCTAATCCTTCTGGATGAATTCCAAAGTGCTTTTCAGCATCTTCTTCATTTCCTAGAATGATATCACAGTACGACGTTAATTCGGTCATAATTGCTTCACGATCGCCACCATATTTCCAAAGTTTTGCTCTATAATTTAAGTCTGTAGATATTGTAATTCCTTTGGCACTTGCGGCTTTTACAGCTTCTAAACACACATCTGCAGCTCCTTGCGATATTGCAGGTGTAATTCCCGTCCAATGAAACCATGCAACACCATCAAAAACAGCATTCCAATCAATCATTCCTGATTTTATTTCCGCTATAGCAGAATGTGCTCTGTCGTATACAACTTTACTTCCTCTACTTACAGCACCTGTTTCTAAAAAATAGATTCCTAAGCGATCTCCTCCCCAAACAATTTTGTTGACACCAACACCACGTTTACGCATTTCCATCATGGCGCAATGTCCAATATCATTGTTTGGTAATCGTGTTACAAAATCAACATCGACACCATAATTAGCTAAAGAAACTGCTACATTAGATTCGCCTCCACCGTATACGACTTCAAAGCTATTTGTTTGTGAAAATCTCAAAAAACCTGGAGGTGCTAAACGCAGCATAATTTCTCCAAAAGTGACTACTTTACTCATGTTTGTATCGTCTTAAAATTATTAAAATATCTATTCTGGTTAAACGTTTAACCAAATCGGTAAAAATAAATCAAAACTTAGTTTGTTTTGATTATTTGTTATAAAAAGCTACTTTTGCTTAAACGTTTAAGCAAATATATAAAAACTAAGTGAAAAAAAAAAGAACTACGATAAAAGACATTGCTACTGTTTTGAATATTTCGCCTGCGGCTGTATCTAAAGCACTTCATGACGATTCTAGGATTAGTACAAAAACGAAAGACGCTGTTAAACGTGTTGCAAAGGAATTAAATTATCAACCAAATCATTTGGCCAGTGCGCTACGAAAAGGGAAAAGTAATTTAGTTGGTGTTATTGTCCCTAGAACGAGTAGTAACTTTTTTTCATCCGTTATTCAAAACATAGAAGAAGTCTTGAATAAGGAAGGTTATAATATTATCATCACACAATCTAATGAATCATTTAAAAAAGAATGTAGCAATATAGACACGTTGCTTTTTACCCAAGTTGATGGCATTATAGCTTCCATGGCAAATGAAACCGTAGATTTGTCATATTATGAAAAAGTAAAATCTAAAGGAATTCCATTGATTTTATTTGACCGAGGAGAGAACAATTTGAATGTGGATTATATCGGAATTAATGATTATGATAGTAGTTTTATGATTGTGGAACACCTTATTTCTAAAGGATGTAAACGTATTGCACACATTGGTGGTTTTAGACATACTCGAATTTTTAATAATAGAATTAGAGGATATATTGATGCGATACACGCGCACAATTTACCACATGAAGATGCTTTGTTAGTTGAAAGCAGTTTGACTTTGGAAGATGGAAAGTTGAAAATGCAAGAATTATTAACGTTAGAGAATCCGCCAGATGCTGTATATATTGCGGGAGATTATGCTGCTTTGGGCGCTTTGCAATTGTTGAAAGAACAAGGAATCAGTGTTCCGAATGATATTTGCCTAGTTGGTTTCGGAAATGAACCTTTTACGTCTTTAGTCACACCAACGATAACAAGTATTAATCAACATAGTGCGCAGATAGGTCAGTTGGCTGCTGAAACTTTTTTGAAACGTGTGAAGATGGATCCCGTAAAGCAAACACTGAACAAGATTATTTTGGATGCCGAATTGATTGAACGCGATTCATCTCAAAAAAAATAAGCGCTATTGCACAATACCAATAACGCCTATTCATTTTGAAAACAAATTTTATTTTATATACTAGATTCCTAAAGCTTGTCCTCCACCAATTTGGATGGTTTCCGCTGTTATGAATGCAGCATCTTTACTTGCAAGGAACGAGATTACACCAGCTACATCTTCTGGTTGTCCTAATCTTCCTAACATGATATTGTTTGCCCAAGAAGCAAAAACTTCTGGTTTTGTTGCTTTAATTTGTGCGTGAAACGGCGTATCAATTGTACCTGGTGATACTGCATTTACGCGAATACCATATTCGGCTAAATCTTTTGCCAATGCTCTTGTTAGTGCATGCACACCCGCTTTTGATGTTCCGTAGATTCCTGCGCCTGGTCCTCCGGCAGTCCAACCTGCATTAGATGTATAGTTGATGATGGAAGGATGTTCTCCTTTTTTTAGAAAAGGAATGGCTGCTCTTGAAGCAAAAAATACCGAATCAAGGTTTAGTGCCATGACAAATCTGTAAAATTCAGTGGTCATTTCTTCAAAACGAGATCTGCCACCCAATCCGCCAGCGTTATTCACCAGCACATCTATTCTACCGTATTTTTCACCTATTTGTGAGATGTTTGAAGCTACGAGTTCCTCTTTTGTAACGTCAAAATTGTAGTATTCAGCAGTGATTCCTTCCGCAGTAAGTTCTTCAACTCTTTTTGCTCCTGCTTCTTTATCGATACCATTTAGAACGACAGTATATCCATCTTTTCCTAATCTTTTTGCTACTTCGAAACCAATACCACCAGTAGCTCCTGTAATGACAGCTACTTTTCCTTGTAAATTGTTCATAGTTTTATTCTTTATATTGTTTTTTCTACGGGTTGAATTTTTCTAATTAAGCCTATAATTGATAGCACGGCTAATGGTGCTAATACTGCAATAATGATAAATGCAGGTGTGTATGAATTGGTAGTAATTTTTGGGATTAACCAGTTCATGATGATAACCGAAACGGCTCCAATACTTCCTGCCAATCCTGCCAAAGTTCCTACCGATGGACCTCTGAATAAATCACTGGAGATGGTTTGAATGTTTCCAATGGAAAACTGAAATCCAAATAATACCATTCCTACGATGTAAATAAATGTCATTGGATTGTTTTCGTTTACTAAGAAAATAATGCCGAGTAATCCTAAGAAGATCAATAGACCACCAATGGCGATGGTAATTTTTCGTGCAGCATCTACCGATTTTGTTTTCATTAAATGGCCACAATACCAGCCTCCTAAGATGCTTCCTGCCATTCCGCCTAAGTAGGAGATCCAAATCGTTGATCCGATTTCTTCGATGCTGAAGCCATATGCAGAGTTTAGGTATAATGGCATCCAACCGACAAATAACCACCAAATTGGTTCTATGAAGAAACGCGATGCTAATACGCCCCAAGATTGTTTATAGCTTAATATTTTTAGGACACTTAATCCTTTTTCTTGTTCTTGTTCAGGTGTTTCGTGAATACGACCGTGTAATATGACTTCACGTTCTTCATCTGTAATCCAAGGATGTTTTTCTGGTTTTGCTTTGTTGATGAATAACCAAGGAATTACCCAAAGGATTCCAACAGCTCCAATGATGATATATGTAGAACGCCATCCAAAGTGTCCATATAAAAACGCAATTAATACTGGCGCAATGACACTTCCCAGAGAAGCACCTGCATTGAATATTCCTTGTGCAATGGCACGTTGTTGTACCGGAAACCATTCGCCATTACTTTTTACAGCGCCCGGCCAGTTTCCAGCTTCTCCTAAACCTAATAATCCTCTGAAAATAGATAGTGATAAGAGTCCTTTTGAAAACGCATGAAATATGGAAGCTACCGACCAAACAACGATAGAAACAACAAATCCCAATCGCGTTCCGATGATGTCATAGAGTTTTCCAGATAGAAATTTCCCTGCAGCATACGTTATCATGAAAACATTCAACATGACAGCATAATCGGATTCGTCCATGCCTAAATCTTTCCCCATTTCGGGCCACATGACACCAAAAGCTGTTCTATCTATATAATTTATTACTGTTGCTAAACAGATGAGTGCAATGACCCACCATCGTAAACCTTTTACTTTCATATTTTTATACATCAGATATACAAACCCTTGAGATTACAAGAGTTGTATGTGATTTTTAGAGCAAATTTGCTCACTTGTACTGTGTAATTTGTATAGAGAAGAAATGTATTGTACGTTTCTATATATAAAATTACGTTCCCTCCGTTTTTTTATGTTCATTATTGAAGTCGTGCATCTTCAATAGTGCGTATGTATATGTTTTATTTTTTAGACATTATAACAGTATTGGTATAATATTTTGAAGTGTTCTTTCATTTTTTGTTTTGCTAGTTGCGGATCTTTCGCTTTGATAGCTTCATAGATTTCTGTATGCTCTATAATTCCAGCTTGTGCTTGATTGCTATCACAGACATGATATTTTTCAAAGTTTGTAATGATTTCTGGCGTAATGATTAGCATGAAGGTATTCATCGTACTATTTCCGCAGGCTTTTGCAATGGCTAAGTGAAATAATAAATCTTCTTGCACCGCATCTTCACCATTGCCTACTTTTTCAGCATAGGCATCTAAGGCTTCTTTCATTTTTTGAAGATCTTCATCGGTTCTTCGCAGGGCTGCCAATCGAGCTGTTTTGAGTTCTAATAGAATTCGGGTTTCAACCAACGATTTAAAATCGGGTTCTTCTAAGCGAAGAATATCTTCAATCATTCCGTTCATTGCTGTGACACCAATATTTGCAACAAAGGTTCCACTTTGCGGAATTGATTTTAACAACCCATAAAATTCCAATTTTTGAATAGCTTCTCTAACATTACTTCGCGTTACTTCAAATTTTTCAGATAACATACGTTCTGATGGAAGTTTGTCACCTGGTTCCAAGTTTTTTAGGTTGATAAGATCTCTAATTTTAGAGATGATTACCTTTTGAAGATCGAGTGTTTCTGTTTTTGTTAGAATGTCTAATTTCATACGTTTCCTTCTGTAATTGGTTAACCAGATTAAAGCTTGTTAAATTTATAAAATTAATTATGGAATAGCTATTAACCTCTTTAAAATCTTTACTTGAATCTTACTGATCTGTAA
Source organism: uncultured Kordia sp. (assembly GCA_964351775.1). GTDB lineage: Bacteria > Bacteroidota > Bacteroidia > Flavobacteriales > Flavobacteriaceae > Kordia. The sequence continues at coordinate 14,734 of CAYGPQ010000014.1, forward strand.
CAGACCAGTAAAATTCAATGAAAAGCATCTATTCAAATTAAATTAACTTTATTAATGTGTTACTTCTAATTCATAGTATCGAACTTTTGCATATGAACCTTCGTCACGTGATTGAAAATAGTTTCCTGCTTTGAAATAGTTTTCAAAGATTCCCCATTTTCTCATGTGAACGTTTTCATAAGTTTTGAATTCGTTATTATTTAATACTATCGTCATTTTTCCTTCACTGACTCGCACTTCTAGTCTAAATTTTTTGAAACCTACTTTTTGCTCGAAATTGAATCCTTCATCATCGCCCCAAGCATCTTCATGTAGCATTTCGGTATCTGTGGCATTTAAGTTTTTTAAAACTTTGGTTTTGACACGAACTTTACCATTTTGCCAATATATTTTTAAGATCGGCGGCGCATTGTTATCTTTTTGACCAATAAGATCGCGTTGTTCATTGGTTAAACGACCATGAATTTGCATAATGATGACTTTGTGATACTTCCCGTTTTCATCTTTAGAAATTTCATCAATCGCCAATTTCCCTTTCATGATTCCACCTTGTTTGAATGTCCAATTGACATTGTTTTCGCCAGGCACCATTTGCTCTCGCAATTCAGAGCGTGAGTATTTGGTATTTGCCGTGGTGGCGTTACTTGGATAGGCATAAAAAACTAAAGCACCACGTACAGAATCGTTGTATATATAAGGTAATAAGTCTTTATTGGTAGCATAGTCCAATATTTCGGGTGGTGCAACTTCCTGCGGTTTTTTACCATTTCCTGCAGGCGTTGTCACTTTCCAATGCGCTAAATCAATTTTAGGTAATTTAAACTTTTTCTTCTTTTTCTTTCTTCTTGTTTCTTTTTGAGCAACATCAGTTTCGGCATTGTCATTTGACTGCGCAAAACCAATACTTAGACTAAAAGCAAAGAATAAAATAAAGAGTGTTCTAAAGTTCATATTATCTTAATTAATAGCTGTAATTGTTACTGAATCAGCTCTTATTTCTTCATCTCCGCTGTTATATCCATAGCTTCCACTAGTATTTCCTCCCATACCTCTTACAAAAAGCGCTACACTATCATTAGCTCCGGCATTAAATGTATAGGTATACGTATTATAAGCTGTATTACCTGGACTATTTATAGTTTGGACTAAAAGATTGTTTGCAGCATTTTCTACTTGTGCAACCGTGGTGTAACCATAACCTGAACTTGGGAAATCTGGAGCTGCTGTATAATAAGTAGGAGTGTAGCCACTTGTGTAACCAGCACCTGCTAAAACTCGTAATTCTAGCATGCTTGGTAACGAACCACCAGTTGAACTTTGAAAAGCTACAACTATTTGAACTGAATAATCTGCGTTTGGTGTAACTGCAAATTCTTGGTATACATGATCTGGCTCAGCGTTATCAAACTTAACAACGTTATCTGAACCTCCATTACCAGAACTAGATTCTCCTTGTTCTCCTATATCATCATTATCCCATCCTGAACAAGAACAAGTACTTGATGAACCTAATTTTGCCAATCTATCAAAATCAGCATTAATTAAAACAGGATTAGGAACAGCAGGTGCTTCTGGTTCTACAACATCAAATGTTTGTGAAAATGTACTAGTAACACCTAACGCATCTGAAGCAGTTAGTGTTACTGTAAATGTTCCTTCACCTGCATACGTATTTGCTCCATCTATTTCCGTTGAGGTATTTCCATCTCCAAAGTCCCAACTATATGTTGTAGCACTTGTTGATAAGTTTGCAAATGTGTAGTCTTTCCATTCTTCACCAGTACCTTCACCTTGTGTAAAGGAAAAAGAGGCCTCTGGTGGTGTAGCATCTGCAATTGAATTTTCTCCTAGAGGTTCAAATTTGTCGATGTCGCAAGATTGATATAAGAGTGCTCCTGCAAGCAGGAATGCTACGCCAAATATTTTTATTGTTTTTTTCATAATATATTTTTTTAAATTTTAGTAGCCTGGATTTTGAGTCATTAAACCATTACTAAGATTTATTTCACGTTGTGGAATAGGCAGTAATAAATCTGTTGCAGTAAAAGAGTAATTGTTTGCCGCTGAGAAGTCTGACAATACACTTTGAGCTTCTCCAAAACGAATTAGATCAAATAAGCGTTGATTTTCAAATGCTAACTCAGCGCGTCTTTCGTCTAATAATTCTTGCTTTGTAATAGAAGTGACAGCAGTTGTTAAGCCTGCTCTGTTTCGTACCGTTTGGAAAGATGCCAATGCTGCGGTATTCATTGTTTCTTGATTACCAGCCATAATAGCTTCTGCATGCATTAGTAATACATCTGCATATCTTAATACGATCCAATCGTTACCAGATAAGGTAGCATCTGAACTAAAAATATTTCCATTGGCACCACCATTTTCACCGTTTGGCAAATATTTTACAACTTGTCTTTGTGTTGGTTGTAATGGATCAATACGATATGAGAACGCTGTTCTATCACCACCGCTAGCATCTAAAAATGCAGCAGCATCTTGGGTAACGTAGTTTACACCTACAGTTCGTCCCACACCATTCATAAATTCCGCAGAGAAATCTTGGCTATCTGCTTCTATACCTTGATTATAAGCAATTACAAAAATAAGTTCATTATTTCCTTCGTTATAAAAGACATCATTAAAGTTAGTTTCTAAAGCATAACCATAGCCCATTACATTTTCACACAGAATTTGTGCATCAAGATAGTTTCCTAGTGTTAAATGTACCTTTGCAAGTAATGCTTCTGCAGCAGCTTTTGAAGCTCTTGTATATTCGCCATTACTTAAGTTTGCAGCAGCGGTTTCTAGATCACTTACTATTAAATTATAAATAGTAGCTGTGGCAACTCTTGTGAATGCAATTTCATCTTCTTGTGGTGTAATGGTTCTGTCTACTAAAGGAACATCACCAAAAAGGCGTACTAAATTAAAGTAACTATAAGCTCTTGCAAATTTTGCTTCACCTTCAAAAATAGGTGACATTGTGCTTGATGCATTTCCAAGATTTTCTAATACTAAATTGGATCTAAAGATAGTACTATAACAACTTCTATAGTAGTTTTCTACAATACCATTGTTAGGAGTAATAGCATAGCTTTCAAATTGTGCAGCTTCACCTTCTTGATTTTTGGTTCTTGTATTATCACTACGCATTTCTGTTACATAAAATTCTTGTTGTACAGCACGATTATCATTTAAGCTTGTGGAATTAACTCCTTGTATAGCATCATAAATGGCAATAACACCAGATTCAATTTGTTGATCATTAAGAAAGTAGTTCTCACTACTTACCGCCGCTTCCGGTACTGGTTCTAAGAGGTCTTTGTGACAAGACTGAAAGCTTATCACTAACATCAAAAAACCTATATATTTTAATTGTTTCATAATTAAATGTTTTTATAAATAGTGTATTAAAATTGTACGTTTAATCCTAAAGATACAGTGCTGAATATAGGTGAACCAGCAAGCTGATACCCATAGGTTGTTGCACTTGTATTATTAACTGATTCTGGGTTAAATCCTGTATAATCACTTGCTGTGAAATATAAAAGGTTTTGACCTGTTGCATATAGTCTAAATGAAGATGCGCCAAATTTATTAGCTATATCATCAGGAAGGTTATAGCCAAATGTTAGGTTACGAAGTGCAATATAACTTGCATCTTGTATGATGGCATCTGTAAAGATTTTTTCTTTAATAAAACCTTGATCTGGTGTGGTAGACGTATTAAAATCTTGCCCACTATTAAAATGGTTAAATAAGTACTGATCTCCCATATTACGTATTTCGCCACCATGACTACCCTGAAACATAAAACTTAGATCAAAATTTTTGTATTTGAAATTATTTGAAACACTCCACACTAAGTCTGGATATGGATTTCCTAAAATCGTTTTGTCATCATCATCAATAAGTCCATCACCATTTAAATCTTTTACATATACATCTTGTGCTTGTCCTCCAGCTGGATGATATGGATCGTTGATAAATTCTAAAGGAATATCACGATCTACAACCCAACCATAAAATGATGAAATAGGATTTCCTACTAAGTTGATCCATTCTGAGGCTCTTTTACTATCTACATTTTGAATTTGTCCGTTAGAATCTGCAAAATCTAATAGCTCATTTTTATTGTGAGAAGCGATAATTGTTGTTCCCCATCTAAAGTCTTCGGTAGTGATGTTTCTTGACGAAATTTCTAATTCAATTCCAGTGTTTCTAACTTTACCTAAATTTTCAAGTCCTGCTGAAAACCCTGTTGAAGATGCAACTGGATTGAATAGTAAAAGCTGGTCACTAGTTCTAGTGTAGTAATCTAAAGATCCTGTAATTCTGTTATTGAATAATCCAAAGTCAATTCCTGGGTTGAATTCTATTAATCTTTCCCAACGTAATTCTGGGTTTGCTATATTGAGCGCTACAAAAGCTGCTTGAGAATTATAATTGTCTGTTCCAAGTAATGAGATTGATGGATATAAATCTGTAAGGTTATTTCCTGTATCGATATCCTTATTTCCAGTATACCCTAAACTTGCTCTTAGTTTTAAAGTACTTAAAAGGTCACTTTCACTTAAAAATTTTTCTTCCGAAACTACCCAACCTACAGAAGCTGAAGGGAAATCTCCATATTTATTATCAATACCAAAAATAGAGCTACCGTCTCGTCTGTAACTTATAGATGCTAAATATTTGTCTTTGTATGCGTAATTTACTCTTGCAAATAATGAAGAGAATCCTTCTTCATACTTATATGATTGTATCTCATTAAGAACAGTAGCAGCACTTAATGTTTGCACTAAGTCTGAAGTATATCCAGATCCAAGCGCACTATCTCCTTGCCATTCCCACTTTTCAACAGAAGCTCCTAAAACGACATTAAATTCATGCCCTCCAATAGCCTTTTCATACGTGAAATATCCTTCAGATAAGGTGTGAATCCTATTTTCATTAGATTCAAAATAACTCGCCGCACTGGCACCATTTCTATTAGACTGGATTCCTTGCCATCTATTTCTAAATGTGTTTTGGTAGTCACCTGCAAGCGTTGCTCTAAATCTTAAACCATCTATGATTTTATATTCTCCATAGAAAAGACCTGATATTTTGAATTTATAATCATTACGATCGCGTTCTAATACTTTTGCAGCTGGATTTGTGTTGGAAGTATTACTAATATCCTGTAAAACTGAACCGTCACCAAATAAATCGTAGTTATCAAAATGTCTTTGAAGGGCATAATCGCCAACTTGAACATTTGGATAGGTATTAGTGTCTACAAACTGAATTGTGTTTGAATCATGGTATAATGGTAGCCATGGCGTTTGTCTTAAGATATCGTGTGTTGATCCGTCAAAACGTCTTCTTCTAGTATAAGATGGTGCAAAGTTAACTCCTAACTTTATTCTGTCGCTAACCTTTGTATCCAATTTTAATCTAGCATTATAACGTTTATAATCATCCGTTAATAATACTCCTTCATCATGATTGTAACCTAATGAAGCACTAAATTTGGTATTTTTATTTCCTCCACGTGCATTAAATGAATGCGTGGTAATTGTTCCTCCTTCAAAGACCACATCCTGCCAGTCTCTATCAATACCTGTGGCTTGAGTGAGTAGTTCTTTGTAGGCTGTTCTGTTGGAAAGTGTACCTGTTGCAGCGCGTTCAGCAGCAACTGTTTCTGCTACGGTAAAGTAATAGTCATCACTTTGTCTAGCTTCTTTAAAACCGAAAAAGGAATTGTAAGAAAATGATGTTTTTCCTTCTTTACCTTGCTTTGTTGTAATCTGTATCACACCATTTGCACCACGAGAACCATAGATAGCTGTTGAAGCTGCATCCTTGAGTACATCGAAAGTTTCAACTTCATTCATATCCAAGTTACCGAGGAAATCACTATCGACAACTAATCCATCGATAACAATCAAAGGCGCAGAATTTCCATTAAGAGAACCCACACCACGAATACGGATGGTAGGATCTGAGCCAGCTTCACCTTCTGTCGCTGCAACATTTAAACCTGCTACTTGTCCGACGAGGGCATCATCTAGTCTTGATACTGCAATTTTATCTAGACCTTTTCCTTCTACGCTTAAAGTAGACATTGCGCCAGTTAGGTGTTTCTTTTTTCTCGTACCATAACCAACAACAACAACTTCATCTAGTGCGTTTGCATCATCTGCTAACGAAACGTCAAGTGTTTTTTGATCTTGAATAATTATGGTTTGCGTCACAAATCCTACATAAGAGAATTGTACAACATCACCTTTTGATACTTTAATTTCATAGAATCCATCAAAGTTGGTTGTAGCACCTTTAGATGTTTTTAGATTAAGCACATTAACGCCAGGCACAGGTTGACTGTCAGTTTCAGAAACCACTTTTCCTTTCAATGTGAAGGATTCCTGCGCATACATTGAAATGCTGAAGAGGAGCAAAACAATATAGGTTAGCTTAGTTTTTAAATTCATAATAGGTTTTTTTAATTAGTTAATATTTAACTAATCACTTAGCGAGGTAATTGTGCCTTTAAAATTCATTTTTTTTGTATTTTAGCACTGTGCATGTTACGTTAAGTGATTATGTATTATTTTACTTCCCTCCAAAGAAGTAATTACTAAAAAGGATAGGCGTGCACCTGTCCTTTTTTATGGCAAACAAAATTGGTTAACCAGATTGGTTTACCAAATATATATTAATTATTTGTTAAATAAAAAAATAATTCAACTTATTCCATAAAATCTTCACGAATAGGACTGAAAACGTCGATAAGTACGCCACTTTCACGACAGATAGCGCCATGCATTACATGTGGCGGAATGTAGAAAGAATCACCACCAACAAGTCTTTTTGTCTCGTCGTCAATCGTAACATCAAAGGCACCACTTTCTATGTATGTAACTTGTGAATGGTAGTGTTCATGCATGATTCCGATAGCGCCAACTTCAAAATGTACTTTTACAAGCATGATTTTATCATCATAGCCCATAATTTTTCTTTTTAAACCTTCTCCGACAACTTCCCAATCGAGTGTGTCGCCAAAAATAAATTCAGTACTTGCTCCAAATGTTTTCATAATAGTATAGTTATATGTTTTTTAGTTTTGTTTTAGCAGAAAGATCATCTTTACAAGAAACCAATCCAACAGTCATTAGACTAAATAAAAATTGTACTGATCTGTTTTGATTCCACTTTATAATTAAAATTAGTAATTCCTAACTTCTTCGTTAAATTTAGGGATATTCTTCACCTTATTATTGTTTTCTAAGGAACATAAAATGTAAGTATTGAAATTGGTTAACCAAATTGGTTAACCAAATATATGAATATTTTTTTGAAATCTACTATTCACAATGCGTACACTTAGTGTTTTATATTTTTGAACTAGCAATTGTATATTGTTTTGCGTTTAATCATATATAATATAGCTTTTAATTACATATTATAAACACCGCCATTGATATCCAGTGTAGCACCAGTAATAAAGCCGTCATATTCGGACGCGAGATATAAAACAGCTCGTGCTACGTCAGCTGCATTACCTGCTCGTTGAATTGGAATATTTGCTGTTGTTGCATCTGCTGATTCTTTTGTTGTATGAGTGTTGTGAAATGAAGTACCAAGGATAAGTCCAGGAGCTACAGCGTTGACTCTAATGCCTTGAGGTCCCAACTCAGTAGAAAGTGCTCTTGTAAACGTTAGAATAGCACCTTTGCTAGTAGCATACGCTAATGATCCTGGATGGCCACCTTTACGTCCAGCGAGCGATGCCAAATTAACAATACTGCTGTTGTCGTTTTTTGCTAGATAAGGAGATGCGGCTCGTGTCACAAACATCATGGATGTGAGGTTTATGTCCATAACCTTGTGCCAGAACTCAGCTTCTATTTCGTTCAGCATTTTACGCGCAATAAGTGAACCTGCGTTGTTGATAAGTATGTCCAGTCCACCAAACACTTCTACAGTTTTTTCGACCATTGCATTCGCTTCGGCTTCATTTGTTAAATCTCCAGGTATAGCAACTGCTTTTTGCCCTTTGCTAATTGCGTATTTAATCAATTGGTTTGCAGTATCAGAACTAGAAAAATAGTGTATGGCAACATTAGCACCATTATCAATGAAATGCTTAGTGATTGATTCTCCAATTCCCTGAGCTCCAGCAGTTATCAGAATATTTTTGCCAGCTAATTTAGTATTGCTTTTCATGTGTCTTTCTTATTTGTTTTTATTGCTTGGATTCAATTTTTTTGACCTCAATTAATTATTAAAAATAATCTAAAAGCGCTACTGTGCCATTGTATGAAATCACTAAAGAAAAGAACAACGCCGCATACATTCCAATGTAAACACCAAGACTTGTTTTATAATCGTTCATTACTTTTTTACTACTTAACATGAGTATGATTCCGAGTATTACAATTGGTAACACAAATACATTGAATACTTGTGATAGAATTTGAATTTCGATAGGGTTTGCGCCAAAGGCAGGTCCAATTAAAGCAACCAAGCAAGCTATTCCAGTTATGATTCTAAATTGACGTGAATTTGTATCTAATTTTCCTGATTGATAATCAGCAACCAATAATGGAGCGATTAATAGACACGGAAATATGGAAGATAAACCTGCGCTTAATGCTCCAAAAAAGAAAATAGTTACTGCCCATTTACCTGCAACAGGTTCTAATGTATTTGCCATATCCAGCACATGCGTAACTTCTTTCCCTTGATAAAATAAAGCGCCAGCCGCTACCGCCATGATAGTTCCACTTATTATAAAGATTAAAATGGCAGCAGTAATTGCATCTCTCTTTTGTTGCTTCACGTTTTTAATTGTCCAGCCTTTTCCTTTTACAAATAACGGACGCGACAAAAAGGTTGCCGCAGCCATTGTAGTTCCTACAAAAGCAGCAACTAACATTTTGCCTCCAGGAACTTCTGGAATGGTTGGTATAAATCCTTTCACTACATCTACTGGAAGCGGTTGGACAAAAAATAATGAAAGTACAAACGAAAAGCCCATTAAGGTTACAAATATGACAAGTATCTTTTCGAAAAAAGTATATTTACCAACGAGCATTAATAAGTAAAAAGAAACGATGATTATAATCGCTATTGTTAAGACAGCTTCATACTCAAATTCTTTTAGCCCTTCAAAGTTTGCAGCTAATATTTCAAAAATGATATTGGATGAAATTCCTAAAATCCCCATGAGCGAGTTCCATTGTCCAAACGTAATTCCGATAATAATAAGTATAGCTAAAACTTTACCAAATTTTAAATGCTTTTTGAATCCGTAAAGCGCTGTTTCGCTGGTAATCAAAGCATAATTACCGTAAGCAAACATTAAAACTCCAGAGAAGAGGCAACTTAATAGAAGTACCCAAAGTAATTGCATATTAAACTTACTTCCTGCAACAATCATAGAGGTTACGCTTCCAGTACCAATGGTATATCCAATGGCAAAAATTCCAGGACCAAAACCTAACACAATGGCAATTATTTTTTTTAATAAAGACTTTTTATTCTTGGTTATTGGCATGGTTTGGTGGTTTTAGTTTAGTTGTGTTTCCAGTTAGTATGATAAAATTTTCCAGAATCATCATCTGTTCTTTGGTAGGTATGCGCTCCAAAATAATCGCGTTGTGCTTGAATTAAGTTTGCGGATGAATTTGCTATTGCGAAACTATGTAAGAAGTTAATAGATTCACTTAAGTTTGGAATTGGCAATTCATTTAAAATACATTCGGAAACCACTTTTTTAATTGCTGGTTTTAGCGTGTTTAGTTGTTCAATTATTTTTTCATGAGTCAACAAGTTGTTAGTGGTTTTAAAAATAGTGACTAATGCTACCATCAAGTCAGATTTTATGATACAACCATTTGTCCAAATTCTTGCTAATTCGCTTAGGTTCAAATCCCAATTATAATTTTTTGAAGCTTCATGAATTAACTTAAAGCCTTGATAGTGATTTATGATTCTTGCAAATTGATATGCTTTTAAAATTTCATCGTTTGTAATATTAGGCTTGACCTGAATATTCGATTTAAAATTTTTACTGGCAACAATTCGTTCTTCTTTATAGAAAGAAGTATAACGTGCAAATAGAGCAGAAGTTATCATGGTACTTGGAACACCTAATTGCGCAGTTGCAATAGTGGTCCAGTTTCCTGTGCCTTTATTTCCAGCTTTGTCCATTATTTTGTTGACTAACCAACTATTCCCTTCCTTTTTCCTTAAAATATCAATAGTGATTTCTAGTAAATAACTATTCGTTGTTGCTTTCCATGATTCTAAAATATTAGCTATCTCGTCTGGAGTATTTCCTAATGATTTTAATAAAACAAACACTTCGGCTAGTAACTGCATTTCTACATATTCAATACCATTGTGTACCATTTTTACAAAATGTCCGCAACCTTTATTTCCTATATATGTACAACAAGGCAAGTTGTTTTCGTCTTTTGCGGCTATCGCTTCTAAAAAATGTTGTACTTCTTTGTATGCATCTTTTGTTCCACTTGGCATAATAGAAGGTCCTTTTAAAGCGCCTTCTTCACCACCAGAAACTCCAGCTCCTATAAAATCAATGTTCTTAGATTTTAAGTAGGCAGAGCGTTCGTTGGTTTTGTTGTAGTTTGAATTTCCGCCATCGATTAAAATATCTCCATTTGATAAAAACGGAAGTAAATCTTCAATAACATAGTCTATTGTTTTTCCTGCATTCACCATGAGCATAATTTTTCTTGGTGTTTGTAAAGAGTTTATAAAAGGTTCAATAGCATCAAACGGAAGTGTTGCAGATAATTCTTTAAATTCATTCTTGAAGTTTAGAGCTACATTTTCTTCTAATCCATCAACATGCCTATTAAACATAGAAATTTTGAACCCTTTATTAGCTAAGTTTCTACTTAGACTTTTGCCCATAACTCCTAAGCCAAACAGTCCAAATTGTGATTTTACTGTTAATTCATTTTTTATCATTTCTATAATATCAGTCGGTTGTAAATCGATAGCTATTTTAATGGCGCTTTTTGGTTCTTCTAAAGTGTCAAATTGCGATTTCAACAAATCGACATTCATAAAATGACCTTCACGCTTGTCAATTCTATTTTTGATTTGCTCAAATGAACCTTGGAGAAAAATCCATTTTGAATTATCTTGAATATCTTTATTTAAGATATCGCGATAGATTTTTTTTAAGGCTGAACAGGCAATAATACAACTGTTATTTTTCAATTGATTGATAGCTAGTTCATTTAGTGTTTGTAGCCATTCAAATCTATCATCATCAGTTAAAGCTTGACCTTTTGACATTTTAGAAATATTATTTTCGGGATGATAATCATCTCCATCAAAAAAAGGAATATGCAATGCATCAGACAATAATTTGCCTATGGTGCTTTTGCCGCAGCCAGAAACTCCTATTACATATATTACTTTATTTTTCATGATTATTTCTCGCGAAAGAAGAGGTCTCTTTAAATTATTTCAGCTCTGTTCCCGGACCTACTGTTGCTTCTCTAAACCACACTTCCGTGTAGCAACCATTTTGATATTGCTTAGCGATATCACCTCCATAGGTTTCTGCGCCTGCACACCATACCTTATTTTTTTCAGGGCTTTTTCCGTTGGTTTGGTTATAAGCTCCTTGTTTAAAATAATTCAGCTCTCCGCTATAAGCAGTGGCACGTTCAGTTCCATCTTGTCCTATGGGTACAAATAGTTTCCTTACTTGTTCTGGAATGTCTGATTTTTTTACATATTTAGATGAAATGAGATTTTTAGTGAATGTTTTTGTTTCATGACCTTCACTTTTGAATGTGAGATACATGATTCCTTTATATACATTTACTTCATAACTGAATTCTTCACCTAATTCTATTCCGTCCTCAGGCTCCGCAGGATAGTCATTTTTACTTGTTCCAATTACAGACATATCATTTCCCCAAACGGCTGAAGAATAATCCCATCTTCCAGAATTATCATCACCTGCGGTATTTATTTCATAATTCCAAAAGACAGAGCCTTTAGTATGACCTGGGAATTTTTTGTAAAATATTTTTAGCGGTTCATTTTCATGTCCTTCACCGCTATGAATTTGTCCAACAACAGTTGCGTATGAGGCCGCAACTCTGGCATCTCCAGAAACGGAAACTTGCATTACCTTGCAGGTACCTGTTAGTTTACCTCCTTCTTCGGGCGTCCATTCTCTTTTTTCTTGTAACTCAGTTCTTGTGTTGCTAGAGTTTTTTGAAGTGACACCAGAATTTGGGGTTTTATAAACCACCCAACGTCTCGTACCATCAATTACAGTATAGAAAAAATCTTTATGTTCAAAGTCGACAAGATTGTCCACATTTGTTCCATCGCCCATTAATATTTTGAATTTATCCATAAAAGGAATTACTTCACTTGGATATACTGCTTTTGTACTTAAACCATCATTCGCTTTAAAATACCCTTCATTGGATATTGCATCATCACTAATCGTAATACTTGCTGATTTAAACCAAACTTCAGCATAATTACCATCTGCATATTGTTTTTGAATGTCACCGCCATGAGTTTCCGCTCCAGAACACCAAACTTTGTTTACTTTGGGATCTTTTCCGTTCGTTTGGTTGTAGCAGCCTAATTTGAAAAAGAGTCCTTCTTCTGTGTAGGCATTTTTACGCTCAACACCATCTTGACCTATGGGCACGAATAAATTCATTACTTGCGTTGGAATGTCTGAACGATTTGTATATTCAGAGGAAACAAGATTTTTTGTAAATGTTTTGGTTTCATGTCCTTCGCTCGTGAACGTTAGATACATCATACCTTCTTTAATTTCCACTTTATAACTGAACTCTTCCCCTAAAACAATTCCATCTTCTGGTTCTGGCGGATAAGTGTTTTTATCGGTGCCAACCACAGAAAAGTCATAACCCCAAATAGGATAGGAGTAATCCCATCTTTTTGAATTATCATCGCCAGCAGTATTGATTTCATAATTCCAAAAGACAGAACCTTTGGTATGCCCTGGAAATTTTTTGTAGAATATCTTTAACGGCTCATTTTCATGACCGTCTGCGCTGTGAATTTGACCAACGACAACGGAGTACGTTGCTGCAACAGTAGCGTCGCCTGTAGTTGCAACATTCATTACTTTCAGCGTTGCATTCATGGTGGCATCAGTCATTGGTGACCATTTTTTTAATTGTGCCAGTTCAGTTCTTGTATTGTTTGAAGTTCCATGCGTATTTCCAGCATTAGGTGATTTGAATACAACCCAATCTTCTTTGTCATCCTTTGCAGTGTAAAAGAAATTTTTATGTTCATAATTTGTTGCCTGACCGACATTTGAACCATCACCTAAGATTAAATTCCAGTGTTGAAAAAATGGAATGACGTCGTTTGCCTTAGTACTTGTCGTTACATTTTCAGTGTTGTTAGTAGGGTTTTGTTTTTTGCTTTCAGTACAGGAATTACATACCAAAATAGCACTTATTAGTAATGAATACTGGACAAAAATTAATTTGAAAGTTTTGAAGTTCATGTTATAGGATATTTCGGTTATTTAAAGTAACAAATAAATTGGCTTTTTGTGTGTAACTATTGATTCAAATTACTCAATTAGTATCTTTTTAGTTATACTATTTCCGTTTGCATTTACTATCATAAAGTAAAGACCTGCATTTAATTTTGAAACATCAATCGTATTATTGTTTAATCTGCTAATATTCAGTACATTATTACCTAAAACATCATACATCGCAACCGATGAAATCGTGATCGAATTCGATTCAATTGTTAGATAATCTTTTGCAGGATTTGGATATACTTTAAAATCTAAGAAGGCATTTTCAACGATTCCTAAATTTACATCCGAAACTACGAGTTCATTTGAATAATTGAACGCTTTATCAACCGCATAAATTTTATAATAATTGCCAGCAACATACGTCTCTGTGAAGCTTGTGTCCGTACCAATGTAAATTACAGTTCCTGTAAGGCTTCCTGTTCCGTTCGTTGTGGTACTACCAAATTGATAGATTCCATTTTGGTTTGGATCGTTATCAGCATTTGGAGTTGAGGTATATTTAAAAACAACATAACCACCATTATCAACACCGCCTGAAGGCGCAGTCCAACCAATTGTAGCGATACCAGAATTATTAGCATACGTACCAACTGTTGCAGCATTAGGAGCTGTGTCATCATAAGCACCTGCATATACTACAAAGTCATCTACTCTAACTTCTGTTAAATTACTGCCACTCATTCTAGCAACAGCCCAATGTGATGCATTAAAAGCACCACCAGTTGTTACAGTACCATAGGTTTTAGTCCAAGTATCTGCAACAAAAGGAGTTGCATCCGTTTTATTGGTCGCATTACTACCTGATGTGTTATTTAAATAGATACCTGGATCTAAATCTGCTCCCGGATCTACGCTCGATTTATAAAAAAACTGTACTGTATATTGTGTGTTGATTTGCAATTCATTTGGAGCAACCGTTGATGGACTTTGTAATCTTAAATTACTATTACCTGTTGAAATTTGAAATGCTGCTGAAAAATCTCCAGTTCTTGCTAAAGCTGCATCATCTGTCATGTCTCTAACGGCTGCATTACCAGTTGAAGAAACTGTCCATTCTGCTTGTGGAGTTCCAGCTTGACCACTTCCAGCAGAACTCATTGAAGCATTTGCAGTTTGTGTTTCCATACCACCATCCATGATTGGGAATTCTCCAATAACCTGACCTGAAGTTGCTGGCGTAGTTGCACTACTAAAAACAATTTGTGTGTTTACGCGTTCTGCTTTTCTACTCGTTAATGTGGTTGGTGCAGATGAAGATCCTGCTCTGTAATTAAGCGATTGATGCGCTGTATTGTCCCAAAACCAATTTAAGGAACCATTACCAGAAAATAATAAATTCGGTTGTCCGGGATCTGCAGGCACTAAATTAGAACAGTCCCAGTCTACAGCAATCTCTAAAGCGCCACCTGTATAATTGAATGGTGTTGACAAAACAAAATTTAGATATCCTGTGGAGCCAGGAAAATTAGTTGTGGTATTAAATGTGTACGTCCCAACAATAGTAGCTCCGTTTATTGCATCTGACCAATTACCACCACTAGCGATTACTTCTGTGGCGTTTGAATTTTTCATGTAAATGGTCATGGTAGCATCACCTGATGCTGTAATTATGTTTGAAGAACCTAAATCAAAGTTTAGTTGGGTTATGGTTGCAGAAGGTGACATGGACGCTAATTCCGTTGCAGTATAAACTATACTTGCACGAGAATACACAGAATTTGAACCGCTATCGGAACGTTGAAAAGGACCTCTAGTTGCTGAAGAGGACGTTCCTGTACCTAGAGTAAGTGTTGTTTGTGAATACGCAAAACTTACAAAAAGTAGTGCTATTAAAAGTAATTTTGTTTTCATATCGTTGTTTTTAATGTGTTAAGTATAAGTTGTAATATTTCACATAAGAAAATCCTGCGGGATCTGTAGTGATGAGATAATTTCCAGCTTTGAAATAGTTTTCAAATGGCCATTTGTCCAAGCTTACATCTTGGTATGTATAAGGAGATTCACTATTTAGAGTTACAATAATTTTAGCATCAGAAGCCTCAATTTTAAAATCAAATGCGTCATGACCAACATAGCCAAGATTCACCTTGATATCGGTCCAAGTACTGCTTGAAGTATTGAGTAAAGCGTCGCCGCTAGTGTTTTCGTTTATTAAGGATTTTTTGTGTGACCAAATGAATCCATCTTTCCAATAGATTTTTAGTAATGGCGGTCCGTTATTTGATGAAAAGCCATGTATTGCCATATCTTCTTCTGAAATGATCCCGTGAATTTGCATGACAATCACATCATGATACATATCGTTTGAATTCGTGTCTTCTGAAACAGAAACCACTTTTAAACGACCTTCCATGGTGCCACCTTCGGCTAAAGTCCAGTTTTCTCTAGCGTTTGACGGATTGATTAATTCGCGTAATTCGGTTCGAGAATACGAACTATTAGTCGTTGAAATTTCGGGATAGGTATAAAATACTAGCGATGTATCATCTGTATCATCATACATAAATGGTTGTACAGGCGCTAAAGTTTGATATCCAAAATTGATCAATTGTGCAGGTTGATACTCGTCAGGTTTCCCATCATTATTTTCATCTACCGGAAGTGTTACTTTCCATGAGGAAAAATCAATATCTGCATAATTTACCGTTATTGGAGTATTTGGCGATGTTGGTGTGTTTATCGTAGTATCAATCGGTCTTTCGTTGTCGTTGCTTGAACAATTTGTGAACACGACTAACCAAAAAGCAAAGCCAATCACTTTTTGAACACTATTTAGAAGTTGATTTTTTGTATACATTTTAAATTGGTTAACCAGATTGGTTTACCAAATATACTCATATTTCTGAATGTTGCAAATTTTTGTGAGAAATCATTAAAATTTTGATCGTATAATTGAGAAATCCGTAAAATAAAAAATGCTCCAATTTAATTTTTACATTAAAAAGGAGCTATTTTTTTGAACACACTTTATTTAGTATAACTAAAATGGGTATTACTTTTTCTTATTACGCATATTGTAATTTTTATCGCCTTTGGTTTTCGGCTTTTTATATTTTTTTTCAATTTCACGTCGATACGAACCACCTTGATTGGTTTTTTTGTTCTTTTCCTTCTTTTCGTGAAAACCTGGTGCAAGTCCTGTCGTTTTTGAAGGATTGTTGATTTCACTAATTTTAGTTTGTTCTTCAGGTGCTAATAGCGTTGAAACAGCAACATCTTCTGGAAACTCCAATTCAGGAATTTCATAATTCATCAATGTTTCAATGGTTTCTTTGTATTCTCTTTCTTTTTCGGTGTAGAATAATATAGCATTTCCTTTGGCTTCCGCTCTTCCTGATCGACCAATTCGGTGCATGTAATTTTCAGGATAGTTGGGCGTGTTGAAGTTGATGACGTGTGTAATCATATCTAAATCCAATCCACGTGCCATAACATCCGTAGCTACTAAAATTCGGTTTTGTCCTTCATTAAACTGATGGATAGAACGCAAACGATAGTTTTGTGTTTTGTTGGAATGAATCACGCAAGCTTCTTCACCAAAATCGGGTTTTAAACAATCAAATAAACGATCAGCAATGCGTTTATTCGAAATAAATATTAATACCTTACTATAGGTTTCTTTATCTTTTAAAATATGAATCAGTAAGTTTACTTTCGTATAAAAGTTAGGAACGGCATAACAGGTTTGCGAAATATTATCTAACGGTGTTCCGCTTACCGCGATCGAAATTTTGTGTGGTTTTGTAAAGAAATCATCAATCAAATCACTCACATCGTCGGTCATAGTAGCCGAAAACATAATATTTTGGCGTTGCTCAGGAAGTAATTCTAAAATGTTGGTAATTTGGAATCGGAATCCCAGATCTAACATCACATCTACCTCATCAATAACTAATTTTTTGATCGATTTTAATTGCAACGCTCTGCTCAAAACCAAGTCATATAAACGTCCCGGTGTTGCTACGACAATATCACATCCTTGCGCTAAAATTTGCATTTGTGCATTCATGTTCACGCCACCATACACACCAATAGTTCGGATGTTGATGTATTTGGCAAATGCTTGAATTTGATCTACCACTTGCACCACCAATTCTCTGGTGGGAACCATGACTAAAATTCGCGGATTGACTTGCTTAGAAAATTTCAAATCGCGCAATATAGGCAACATATAGGCAAATGTTTTCCCTGTTCCAGTTTGCGCAATTCCAACCACATCTTTTCCGCCACGAATCACCGAAAATGATTGTTCTTGAATAGGAGTTGGTGTTGTATAACCTAAATCTTCAATGGCATATTGCAACTGAGTAGATAAGTCAAAATCTTGAAAAGTAGACATGCTGTGTAATTTTGCGCAAAGGTAATGTATTTCATCACTTTAGCGCGATGATTGGGGGTTTAATTGCAATGTACTATGGAATCTTTTTAGATGTTTCCTTTGAGTTTTCCTCAGATTCTTCCGTTGGTTTATACAAAGCAGGTGATAATTTTTTGAGTCCTTCTTTGGTGAGATATTTTGCCAAAATACCACCTTTGATATTATTGACATCAAACTCAATGATGAATGCACGCTTGTCAATTTTATCAATTAAATTGTACGTTCTGCGAATGTCAATTCTATTAATTACAGTGTGAATGATATCTGTTTCTGCTTGCATACCGCGCTTTCCATGTCCGCGCGCACCTTTATACAGCGTAATTCCTGCACCAATCACATTAATGAGTTCTTCTTCAATTTCTGCCGATGCTTCGGAAACAATCATGAGTCCGACGAAATCTTCAAAACCTTCAATCATCAAATCAATAATTTTGGCAGTGACCAAAAATGTCAATACCGAATACATCGCAATTTCCACAGAAAGCAATAACGCCGTCACCGCAAATAGAATGGCGTTGAATCCCAAAATTACTTTTCCAATACTAATGCCTAACCGATCGTTGATAAAAATACCTAATATTTCCGAACCGTCTAAAACAGCACCGTTTCTGATCGTTAACCCAATGCCGGCACCTAAAAATAAGCCACCAAAAATGGCAATTAAGAGTTTATCATCTGTAACTGAAGTAAAGTTTTCAAAGTGAATAAAAATCGCTAATCCAACGATGGATAGAATCGATTTTATAAAGATGCGTTTCGTCAAGGTAAACCAAGCTAATGCTAAAAACGGAATACTGACAATGAGTAAAATGATAGAAATGTCAATAGCAAAAAGTTCGCTGACTAAAATCGCAATTCCGGTAACGCCACCATCTAAAAATCCGTTTGGAAGCAAGAACATTTTTAAGCCAATACTTGCTAATAGAATTCCTATGAAAATTTGAAAAATCTCTGAAAAAAGTCGTTTCATGTGGTGTTTTTGGTTGTCTTGTGAATGATTTTCAAAAGATAGTTAAAACAAGTTTAGTAAGAAAATTTTCTGTGGAACTATTCATTTTAAAAATAATAAAGCTACCAAATTGAACTTTGATAGCTTTTCTATTACTGATGGTATATTTTCAATTATTGTCTACTCAACGCAATTGGCCCATCTGAGATTGCTTCGCGCTGTAACAATCGCTCTTCAGCTTCTTGTAGTCTCTTTGCCAATTCATCTCTAATCTTTTTGTGTTTTGGCTTGTACGCTAAGTTCTCCATTTCGTTCTTTTTGTCATCGGTCAATTTATACAATTCGTATTGTGTTGGATAACTTCCTAAGGCATGAAAGTAATAGGCATATTTCCATTCTTTAGTTCTGATACAACGTACACGATTTGCCGCTAATACCGCCGAAGGATAATCTGCCGAACTTGCTTTGGTGTCGTCAAATGTAAACATGATTTCATCTTGAACGCCAGTTCCGTCCGTAATAATTGGCAACAAGTTGTTTCCTTGTAACGCTTTGGATGGTTTTTTTACATTTGCAATTTTTGCCAGTGTTGGCATGATATCAATCAAGGTAGCCAATTCGTCGGAAGAACGTTGTGGAATCGGTTTTCCCTTTTTATCTTCACTTGGAAATAGAATTGGGTTTGAAAATACCATCGGAACATTGAGCGTTTCTTCATACACATTAAATGCTTTTTGACGCATGCCGCCATGTGCCAAGCCCATTTCTCCATGATCGGAAATTCGAACCACTAAGGCTTCGTCTGCCATTCGGTTTCCAGTTGCGCTTACCTGATATAATTCATCTATAAATTCACCAATTTGAGCATCAATTTTTGTTAAGGTATGTGCATAAAAGTTGATATAGTTAAGCTTTTCTTCGATAGTTGGCAAATCGCCCAAAAGCATATTAGCCGATTGTACAATTTGAAATTGCGCCATCGGTTTTCTACCTTTTAGTAATTCTTCATTCAAAGAATAGGGCAATCCAACACTTCTGCCTGACCAATCTTTTTTTGAATATCCGTAGTTGACACCATTTGGATAGGCCAATACATCATGTGGATTTACCAACGAAAGCACCAAACAAAAAGGAACACGTTCTGCGCCACTTTCGCGTTCTTTTCGTACTTGACGTAAATAATCAATTCCTTGCTGAATGTATATTTCATCATGATTTGCATAGCCGCCACCAAAATTTTGTGGTTTTACATCTTCTCCAGCATCTGGAGCAATCCAACCTTTAAAACCAGTAAGCGCAATTTCGGAAGCTGTCAAGCCATTTTCTGTTTCACCTTTACTCAAGTGCCATTTTCCACGGTATTGCACATCATAACCGTCGCCAGAAAGCATCCGCGCCATGTTGTACATTCGTGGATCTAATTGGGTTTCTGCGTCTGAGAATCGTCCACCAAACGTCAGTGTTTGCGTTACACCATGTTGTGACGGATATACACCTGTAAAAAGTGTTGTTCTACTTGGTGAACACATGCACGAATTGCAAAATGCTTTGTTAAACGTAAAACCATTGTCTTTTAAAAACGTCATGGTTTTGAGGTTTTCTTTTTCCCAACCTTCTGGGAAGTTTCGCGTAGCGCGTTCTTGATCGGTAATGATTAAGATGATATCGGGTTTTTGAGGTAATTTATCTCGTAACTTTGAAAAGCTCATAAGAAGTTGTTTTTAGTTTACAAACAATATCTTATAATTTCCCTGTTTATAGAAGCGTGCAACTACGTAATCCTAAAAGTTAGTAGAAGTACCTATATTTTTCTTAATTTTCATTGTGTGATACTACAAAACCATCAATTAATTGTTGCAGCCAATTTTCAATAGTATCTATTTTATAAAAGTCGTCACCATTGAAATTCTAAAATAATGTATGTTGTATTTATATTACCCAAACAATCGTTTCCAAAAACTTTTTTTCTCTTCTGTAGGGTTTGAAGGTTCTTGTGATGTAGCCTTAGTTTTGAGAGTTTCCTCTTTCTGTGTGGTATCGGCAGCAGCCAAGAAAAATTTGCCTTTATCAGACATTCCAATCGGGAATTGTGTACGATTTCTCCATTCAGGTTCGTTTAAAGCAGCATTTGGATTCATCTTTGTTTTTTGGTCAAAACTTTCACGTCCTTTTTTAATTACGTTTTCTTCAATATTTGAATTTGTTCCGCTAAAAACAGCTTTGAATTTTTCATCAAAATGCAGCAATAGTAGTTGTGTTTGACCTCCAATTTTATAAATATCTAACACTTTATAATGTGATGGCGCCGAAATAACGCAAAAGCCATATTTTTTAACACTAGGATTTATTTGTGTCATATCTCTGGCTTTGTTAGAAGCGATTGCGTATCGTAGATTTGTACTCAAACCTTCTGCAAAATAGGAAACATCTGTAAATCCTCTTTCTAGTAAAATTTGATTGATAGAATACTTTGAAATAAAATCAGGATGCAATTCGCAATCTCTATAAAATAGGGTAAGTCCACCAAAAGTTTCGTTATAGGCTTCTTCTATTTTTGCGTGTTCCATTTGTTTTTTTAGTTTTTTAACCCAATTCAAAAGTGGTAATTCCAAATACTTTATTGAAGTCAATCGTTGGCGGATTTCCCAAATACATTCGTGCACATTCAAAAATGTATGTTGCTTCATATTTCTTGATTAATGCTTTTGCATCTTCGTTACTCATGGGAATATCTATGTATAATACTTCGCCATCAACCGCATTTAAACAGGCCTTGTACAAAGCTTCTGCCACTTCAAGATTGTCTGCAAATAGTGGACACACTTTGTAACCTGTATTCGCTTTCCGAATGATCGAAAATCCTTTGAGTTGCCCATTTTCAACATATTTGAAGGTTTTCGTTAACGGAAGTTGCAACCAAGGTTTTAAGAATTGTGGACGCGAAAATCCAAAACATTGTGTATCATATTTTAAAATATTTTGAAAGTCGTTTTCTTCAATGGGAGAAATGTTTTTATCAATGGTAAAATCAGTTCCTTTTCGCTCGTAACGAACGTCTCTAAACGCAATTTCAAAACCGCCTTTTTGGTAAAATGCTTGCATTGCGACGACGCCATCCAAACCGATAGCGGCATTTTTGTGCAATCGAGAACGCAATTTGTCACGTCTGTGATACCATAACTTTCTGCCAATTCCGTGTGCTCTGTATTTAGGTTTTACGATAAAAAATCCCATAAAACCAAATTCGCCATTGTACGAAACAATAGAGCCGCCAGCGATTAATTCTCCATTATAATGAAAACCATAAAACCCATCAGGGTCCGTGGCAAAGTATACATCTGCATCATGCGGACCCGTATTCCAACCTTCTTGTTGTGCCCAAGTAGCGAGCGTTTTTACACCGTTGCCATTTAGTTTTTCAAATGTGAGTTCATGTATATCCATTGAATTATTACTTTTATTCAGAAGTATCTTCAATCTCAATTTCTAATGCTATTTCTTTCCAAACACCATTGACCATTTCGGGTCTGGCATTGAGTTGCATAAAATGTTTGGTAAGCATTTGTTGACGTTCGTATTGCTTTTTACTGTCGTAATCTTTTACAGTTTCGCTCAATTCCATCATAGTTCCGTTATTACCCATACCAGCTGTAAAACCAAATTTTCGTTCTTTTTGAAGCTTATTTTTGGCGTCCATCAGTCTGTAAGTATAGTAATATCCATATTCGCCAACATTTGTTTTTTCTATTTCTAGGATTTGATTGTTTTTCATGTAGCGAAATGTACTCGTTTCTGCGTCTCCAGCTTCACTTTTTACAACACCTAAATCTGTCCAACTAGTTAGATCGAAACTTCCAAAATGAGGAAAGTCAAATACATCTTGAGTGATGATTCCGTTTCCTTTTTCGTCGCCTTCTTGCTTTACAGCGCCTCCAAAAACCCAACCTTTTTTGTTGTCCTTTGTCACTACTTTTAGCCAATTTTCGTCGTACGCTACACCGCGAAGTACAATGAGATCTTTGACATTCGATGTTATTCCTGTATATTCTAATGCATCTTCTGACGTATACGTTCCGATTACTTTTCCTTTTATATGGAAAGTTTCTCGGATATTAATATTGTCAACCCAAGCATAATATGTATTAGTTGATTTTGTAATTTCTGTGATTGCTTCCGTGGTTTCAGAAGTAGTTTTAAGAGTTGTTTCAAGCGTTTCTTGCTTTGTTTTATTTTCACAAGAAATTAGTAGAAAAACTACAAAAAGTGTACTTAATTTTAAGCTTAGGGAATTAAATTTCATAGTATTATTGTTGGTTAGAATTGTGTTTGAAGATAAGAAATATAATGATAATTATTCAGTCTCTATATTGCGTTGCAATTGTTCATTGATCAATTTACTTAGAGTGATAGACGTTTTTTTTGCTCCGATAGAATTTAGATGATGATCGTCTTCAAAATCATAATCTGTGAATTTTATGGTTGAATCATAACTTAGATCATAAAATATACGTTGTTGTGTGCTGAAAAAATCTCGAAAGTACTGATGTGTCTCATCAATGGATGATTTTTTTATTCTCGAAGGTGGATAGGGCGCTCTCACGAAAATAGGCGTTACGTTATGCGCATTGCAAAGTGCTATGATTTCTTTTAGATACGATTCTATTTTGTCTTTTGAAAGTGTGTTTACAGTAGAAAAAGATAGTATTGATGGAAATTTTCCAATGGAAACAGCATCATTTTTATGGTTAGAATGTTTATAACCTTTTATCCATGAAGGTGTTGATTTTGTTTGGTTTTCTGTGAAATTTGCAAAGTTTTTAAAATCTCTTTTTATGTATTCTTTGTATTTGTAAACTGGAAAAACAAGATCGAGTATTTTTTGATCGAGAAACTCGTTAAAGATCATATCATTTGACATGAATTTTGCATTTGCAAAGAGATGATAAAAATCTGGATTCGTTCGAAAAGAAGGAAGATATACATCGCAAATTAGATACGTTGGTTTTTGATATTTCAGGATTTCTTTAAGCATATACACACTTTCAATAATATGTTGTGAGCCTGTACACATATTGTAGGTGTTCAAATTTGTAACACTGTCCATGACTATCGGGTTGTAGGCAGCATAACCTCTGCTAGAACCTAAAATTAAGAGTTGATATCTGTTTGAAGGATTTTTAATGGCATTCCACTTTTGCAATTTGATACTGGTTCCATCACGATAGGCTTGACGCTGCGGTTTTTCATAAAACCAAACAAAAGCATACGACGAAATGACGAGAAGCAATCCAAATTTTATGCAGTTATATAGAAACTTTTTCATACCTAAAATTGAAAGTAAATAAATTGTTGTTGGTTTCCGCCAAATAGAAAAATGACAATGATAATTGCATAATAAAAACTATGCCTGATAGGTCTTTTCCAATGCAAACCGAAACGTTCTAAGGCATATTTGTGTTCGCGTCCGTTCCATTCAATCAGGAGTAATAATACTATAAATACAATAGTGGTAAATGCGCTGCCCATTCTTGGGAATCGTGGAATTTCAAACGTAGATACGGATAAAATTTCGCCAATATAACTAAACGCATGCGTGATGGTATCTGCTCTGAAAAAAATCCAAGCAAAAACCGTTAAACTGAAAGTGAATCCCATTAACAAGCATTCTTTTGCGCTAGGTAAAATGCTGCCCTTTGCGACAGTTTCTATATGATTCCGATGCGTATTTGTCAATAAAAGCGGCAAAAAATACAGCGCGTTCAATCCACCCCAAACAATAAATGTCCAATTTGCACCGTGCCAAAATCCGCTCACGATAAAAATGATGCTTACATTTCTCAGGTTCATCCAAGTATTTCCGCGACTTCCGCCTAATGGAATATATAGATAATCACGAAACCATGTGGAAAGTGAGATATGCCAACGTCTCCAAAATTCGGCGATATCTCTTGAAAAATATGGAAAGGCAAAATTTTGTTTTAGGTCAAAACCAAACAATCGTGATGTTCCAATGGCAATGTCTGAATAGCCAGAAAAATCGCCGTAAATTTGAAATGAAAAGAAAAGCGCACCAAGGATTAATGTACTTCCTGAATACGCGTCGGAATTGTTGAAAATTAAATTGGCGTATTCAGCACAATTATCCGCAATGACTATTTTTTTAAACAATCCCCAAAGTATTTGGCGAAGTCCATCAACCGCTTTTGAATATTTGAATGTTCGTTTTTTATAAAACTGTGGCAGTAAATGTGTAGCGCGTTCAATAGGTCCAGCAACCAATTGCGGAAAGAAACTCACAAATGCCGCAAACGCAATAAAATCGTTTGTAGGTTCAAGCTTTCGTCTGTATACATCAATACTATAACTCAGTGTTTGAAAGGTGTAAAAGCTAATTCCGACAGGTAAAATAAGGTGAAGTGTATTCGCCTTTAGTTCTGTTCCGAAAAATGAAAATGCGGTGATGAAATTCTCAAAAAAGAAATCATAATATTTAAAAAAACCTAAAAGTCCAAGATTGACTAAAATGCTCGTCCATAACAATACTTTTCGTTTTGTTTGATTGTTTTCAACCTTCAATCTATTGCCAACCAAATAATCAATACTGGTACTAAAAAGAATTAGGATTAAAAATCGCCAATCCCACCAACCATAAAAAAAATAGCTTGCAGCAACGATTAAGAAGTTTTGAAGCTTCAAGTTTTTAGCAGCAACCAACCAATACAGTAAAAATACGATTGGTAAGAATAGTGCAAAATCAATGGAATTAAAAAGCATACTATAAAACGTGGATCTATTTAGGATTTGGTGTGTTTAAATATACATTAAATCTCTTGAATAGTTAGGTGTTGAAGAAAGTCATCCTAAAATAAAGCTTCCCATGAAAAAAGGAAACACTCACTATACAAAAACTTCCATTCACTCATTTTTTTTCTTTTGAGGTTGATAATTAGGTAGGTTTGATGCATCGCAAGTATTGCAAATTAAAGACAGTTTGTTCCTGAAAAAAAAATCATCACTTTGAGCGTGTTCCGTTGGCAGAAATATTATTCATAGAAGCAGACAATAACTATTGTACCATTTATACAAAATCGGAACGCTTTGTATATGCCGTTGTCATGAAAAAGGTTGAATTACAATTGCCTGTTGCAAACTTCATCCGAACGCATCGAAGCTACATTGTCAATATCAGTCAAGTTACAGGTTTTGAAGGCAATATGTTATTTGTAGGAACATACAAAATTCCTGTGAGCAAATCGCAAAAAGAACACATATTTAAACTTTTCAAAACGATTTAAACAATGTTTTTAGTAAGTTGCCATGTTGTCTTTATTCTAATACCTAATAGCGTCGCGGTCTTTTATCTTTCGCCAGACAACAGTTATTTTTTATAAGATATCGTTTTATGAATCATTTTAATAGTTTCTTTTCCTTCTTCCGTTGCATTTCCGTAATCGTCGTTAGAATCTTGAAACGCAATAATGCGTGTTTGACCTTCTTTCATTTTAATCTCTAACAAATCTAACGTCAGTTTTTCGCCCATTAAATTCACGTTGATTCTTTTTCCTAAAAGTTCTCTTTCACCAAGTTGTAAAGTTGTTTTTTCAATCGTACAATTAGATTTTCCAAAACGCCCAGAAATTTCATCTACAAAGCTATCCAAGGTATTTTCTTCAGCAATTTCAAAGTACATAATCACAAAATTATTTCCGTCAAAAGTCCAGTTCTTATAACCATACGATTCTTCATATTCAAATCCGAAACTTGTTGGATAGTCAAAAGAAATAGTTCCATTGTTAAACTTTTTAGCAGTTGCTAATGATACGGAAACTGTCGTGCCATCTTGGGTTACTTTTTCGCCTTCAGAAACAGCGTGTTCTTTCCCGTTAATTGTGATTACAATGCCTGCTTTTGGCTCTTTAGTAGGATCTGATTTTTGTGCTTGCGCGAAATATACATTTCCAATAAGAAACAAGGAAAGTAGTGTAAAAGTGAATTTCATACCTGATATTATTAATGAAGTTAAGACGTAAACCTACTGTTTTTTAGGGAAAATCGAAAAAAATATGAGCACGTTTCTTCTCTAAATATTCTTTTTCAAGAGAATTTGTGACCTTTTCAAGTGCCAAATCAAGATATTTGATGGCTTTTTCTTTGTTTTTAATAGCGAACTCATAATCGGAAAGTGTTCCGTAATACAAATAACTTCGTTGTGCTAAATCAGTTGCTTTCACTTGATCTAAATAGGTTTTTGCTTTCGCGAAATCTAACTTCTGCAAACATACAACCGCCATAGTCAATATGTGAATCGGAATCGGTTGAATGACATATAAACATTCATACCAATACAAAATCTTAGTCCAATCGGTTTCATCAAAATGTGATGCGCGTAAATGTTCGGCAGCAATCGCCGCTTCGTAATGATAACAAGAATATTCAGTAGCAGTCACCGCTTTTGTCATCATAGTATTTCCCAATTCAATTAACGGAAAGTGCCATAAACTTCGATCTTGATGTTTCAAATCGAGAATTTCGTTATCAGAGTTCACTTTTGCTTCTAATCGTGCCGAATGAAAACACATCAACGCAAATAAGGCATACACAGCGGAAGTTCGTGTAAGTTCATTTTTGAGTAACATTTTACATAAGCGCATTGCTTCGCCACACAATTCTTTGCGAATTAAATTTTCTTTACTGTTGGAATGAAACCCTTCGTTAAATATCAAATACAATACTTCCATGACGCTTTCCAAACGTTCCGGCAATGCGTTTCCTTGCGGAATGTGAAAGCTAATATTAGATTCTTTGATGGTTTTTCGAGCGCGCGACAATCGTTTTTTTACCGTTTCTTCTTTGGTCAATAAAGCAGAAGAAATTTCTTTGATGCTAAAACCAGAAACGGTTTTCAATGCAAACGAAATGCGATCGCGTGGATCTAAGTTTGGATGACACGCGGTAAAAATCATGCGGAGTTGCGCATCTTCAATTTCGGTGTCTAAAAAAAGTTCGTTAACGGCAATAAAATCGCGACTTTGTTGCAAATTGGGAAGTAGATTTTTTTCCGCTTTGAGTTTTCTAAAAATATCCAACACTCTATTTTTAGCCGCTTTTGTCAGCCAAGCTTCTGGATTTTCAGGTTGTTGCTGTCGCCAAGCAACACTTGCTTTGATAAAGGTATCTTGTACGGCATCTTCAATAATTTCAAGATGCGATAATCCAAAAATTCGAGTTAACACAGAGACCATTTTTCCGCTATGATAACGGAATAAATGGTCTATGAGTTTTGACTCCATTTTCTAGTGATCTTCAAAAACGGTTACTTCTCTAATTTCCACTGTTCCGCCCAAATCGTAATCTGGAAAATCTTGTGCAATTTCTTCCACAGCGTCAAAATCTTTCGCTTCAACTAAATAGTAACCACCAACAATTTCTTTCACTTCCGCAGAAGAAAGATCAGTTACGGTACGGTTTTTTCCAACAATTCTACGAATTTGAGGATTCAATGCGTTTCCTCCGCGAAGGATTCCGGCTTCTTCCATTTTGTTTCCCCACGCGAACCATTTTCCCATACGGTTTTGTAATTCTTCTGGCGAAAGCCCTAAATCGGCATAATCTGCGCCAACGAAAATCATCATAAATTCTTTCATAAGTATATATTTTTTAGTGTTATACTTCTAAGACGTTTTAGAAATTATAAAAGGGGACATATTTTTTAATTATTTTTTAAACCTGAATAAAAATCTACTGCATCGGCTGTAAATCGGTTATAATTTTATCAAGATGAATTTTTCGTCAACAGAATTCTCTTTTCCAAAATATAATTCGCGATATCTTTTGCCCAAATTTGATAGGCAAATTCTGATGGATGCACGCCATCACTAAAAAAATCGGCTGGTGTTGCATCTAAATTCATCTGCTCAATATACTCTTCAAACTTGATGATTCTCGAATGATAATGCACATTTTCAGATTCGTTCACTATTTTTTCGAGTTCTTTACTAAAATGCAATACCAAGTTTCCCATCACAAACTTAATCGCGCTTGTAAATGCTGGAAACTCTTTAATTGGCGGCATATTGATAAAAACAATGGGTGTTTTAGCATATTTCTCACGAATATTTGAAATCAACTCACGAATGTCTGCATTCCATTTTTTTGGAGTATGCAATTTAAAACTATCATTTCCACCAAGTCCAATAACGATTAAATCAACGGGTTCTTCAGTAATGTATTGTACAATTTTTTCTTTTACATGTTTTACTGTATAGCCACTTTTTGCATACACTTTCCATGAAATAGACGATTGTACCTGTTCCGATAATGCGTTGGCTAGTGTTCCTGTAAATCCAGTTTTATGCGTGGTAGCACCAACGCCCGCAATGGTACTTTCGCCAATAGTAATCAATCGAAACGTTTGATTGCTTGAAACTTCTACGATTCCTTCAATTCCTGTAGCTTCAGGCAATTGTGGAATGGTTTTTTGAATTTTTTTCCCTTGGACATACAAAATTGGCAACAACGGAACGGAAACAATCGCGCCAAGCGTATACTTAATATTCATAATCATTTCAAATTAGCGTACGAAAGATACAAATCTTTCTGTACTAAATATATTTGTTTAATTATTTAATATATTTGTTAAACAAAATAAAAAATGAAGAAAACGCACCTTCCATCAAAAATATGTAAAGTCTGCCAAAAACCTTTCAACAGGCGAAAAAAATGGGAACGTGTTTGGGACGAAGTTCAGTATTGACGAGAATATATGCGCGGAATGTGTTGGAAACAATTGTCAAATTATAGAACTTTGAATACATTAAAAAATAGTGCAGCAGCAATCATCGCAAACCCGGATGATTACTAATTGTAAAAGAACGAAAGATGCAAGAAGAAGATAAAAAACCAGATAATGTAGTTTTTGATGTCGTAACACAGCGTTACGATGCAGCGTTAAAACCGTATGCTACAGATGTTGGCGCGCCCGTAATTACAACGCCAGATACCGTGACATGGAAAAATGTCAATATTGATAAAGTGAATAAGCAAGTCAAAGCGAAGTACGACGAACTCAAAGCTGAGTACGACGCGTTGATGGAGAAGTTTGAATACAACAACTTGATTTACAGCGCAAAGTTTAACTTTGAACCGATTGTTGGTGAAATTTATCATTTATATCGCGATAAAAAACAACAACCATTTTTGTCCATTATTGCGCCGACGCAATGTCGTTTTGATTATGTAGAAAGTTTCCGTTTGAATGCTGATAAAATGTGGGAAGTTGTCAAGAAAGAAGCGTAAAAAAGCATCCTGCTGTAAATGCATTCAGCAGGACGTTTTTTAAATATTGAATTTAGTTTTTCAGTGTTTCAATATCCGAAATCAATTGTTTTAATTTATCTGCAATTGGTCCGTAACCATATTTAAAAGACAATCGATACATCGCTACCGAAAATGCAGTCGCTAACGGAACAATGATAAATAATAGTTCGTTTGGATATGCTAAATTTTCAACGCCGAAAATCTCGCCAAATGTTTTATCGTATTGATTGTAATAGGTGTAAATTACCATTGGAAGTACTAATATTGGAGTTCCAATCCAAAGCATTTTGGTAATTTTGTTTCTGCTCGTTAGCAAAAGTTTATGTAGTGATTTTATAAAGCTGTAACAGTTTGTTTCCTTCGCTGCATTTTCAATGTTTTGAATTTGCTTTTTGATGATAAAATACCAAATGATACACCAAATTGAAGCAATACTTCCCGACCAAAAACCATTGCCGATAGCATAATTTCCAAATAAGAAAACGACGGACATAATGAGCAATGCTTTTGGTTCCGTGTTTAGCATACGAATTAGTTTATCGCCTAAATGTTTCGATTTTTGATTGTATAAATTTTCAATTTTTGGTGCAATTAAGTTGTCATTATTAATAAAACCTTCTTTCCAAATATGTTTAATTGATTTTTCCATGTAATAATTTTTTAAGTTGTTCTTTGATTCGATTGATGCGAACACCAATTGTATTGGCGTTCATTCCCATAATGTTTGCAATTTCCTCATACGATTTCTCTTCTAAGTACAGTAGAATGATAGCTCTGTTGATTTCTGTTAACTGTTTGATGGCTTTGTACAATTCGTTTAATGATTCTTCTTTGAAAAACGACTGACTGTCTTCAATTACTTCTTTTGGAATGACATCAGAAACAAACGTCTTTGTATTCTTTTTATCTTTCTTTAAAAGTGTTAAACACACATTCAATGACAAACGATATATCCAGGTTGACCATTCAGATTTCTCTTTAAAGTTGTCTCGACTTCGCCAAATTTGCAAACACACTTCTTGATAATAATCTTCAAAATCTTCTTGCGAATTACTATACGCGCGGCAAATTTTAATGATAATTCCTGCATGCGGAAGAATGTGTGATGTGTAAAAGTCGTGACTCATTTAAAAAGTGTATTTCAATTGTGTCTCAATGAATTTTAAAATGCTAAAACTAGCGAGTAGTAAACTACACATCAGCGAAATTACGAATAGTTTTGAGCTGATTCCTGTATTCATTAACAATGAAGATACATAAAGAAATATCGGATGAAAATAGAAATGAACTAACATATTGAGCTTTTTTTACTGTTTTACAAACTGTCTACACTTCGTTAGTGGCTCAAAATGAAAATTATTACATGAAGATTTTATTTTTTTAGGGAAGCATCTCGTTTTGAACATTCAAAGCAGTATCTACAGCAGTTTTAAAAGCAGCGTCTTTATCAACATGAAGTGCCAATTTTGTGAAGGATTTTTTAATCCCAAATAAACCGTGAAGCATCTGTTCGTTGTGAACTTCAATAATCACATTGTGACTTTCTAATTCACCCAATAGCGAAAATCTAGTAATGTTGTCTTCTTTGGTAAATGATTTCTTAGAAAGCTTTATTTCTTTGATTTCACTGAGTGGAATTTCTGCTTCTTGCATGATTCCGTAACGTAAAAATAGAGTGTCTTTTGAGACTTCAATTGGTCGTTTCATCAATGATTTTACATATCCAAATATTTGTAATCCTGAATAGATACTCAAAATTGTCAAAATCCAAGCGACTATAGGATTCCATTTTGCAAGCAAAAGATGAATTGGTATAATTTCAATCGCGATAAGCATAATTAACACAAAAAATAAGGCAACAGAACCACTTTCTTTGTGATAACTAAATTCGTTTTCGGCTAGTTTTCTACGTTTCCAATAGATGAAACCATAATAAAATACGGCAATTTCAGTCGCAAAAGGAACAACGACTGGTTTTGGAAGGATTTCTGCGCAGGTCTTTTTTAAAGTCGTAAAAAAGTCTAAAGAAGTATTTTTCAGTGATCTATGAAACAGCATCGCTTTTCGCACTTTTACAATGATAAATGTAGCAACGCTAATTTCTATGATGGGTAAAAACCAAGTTTTGAAAAAGTTGAGATATTGATGGTTTGTTTCTGGTAAGACAAAAATTCCAACGATTAATCCCAGCATCATCATCGGAACAATCGTTGTTTTGGGAATGGTTGTTTTTCGGATTAATAAAAAATACACAATCGGAATCGTGACTAATAAATCAAGTGTAACTCCTAACGTTAACGCAGTCGAATCTACCTGAAAATATGGTGATTTTATAAAAACAATAAGTGTGATGAATAGTAAGGCAGGAATTCCAAATCGTAGTAAGTTGCGATTGAATAGCGATGTAATAATCATGCGTTTCTTTTTTAGCTTAGTTACTAAGAGTTAGTGCAACAATTGATGTAATTGTTACATTAAATTAGAAGTGTTTCATAGTTTAGCTATAAAACACTTCTAAGAATTAAGTCTATTGTAAGAAATCCTGAATTTTAAAATCCAAAATTATTTAATGCTGGATCATCTACTTCGTAATCATAACATCTCCAAAAACCTGCGCCATCGCCACCATTGTAGCGCCAAGCTATTTCTTTATCAGGAGTAACTTCCCAAAAACCGAAATCACCTTCGCATATTAAAGTGTTTCCATTTTCCAAACGGACTGCACCCGATAGTTTACTCGCAAAAAAATCAGGATGTTCATAAGACCAAACTATATTTGGTTCATTGTCAGCACCTGGTGTAAGTGAAAAGGTTTCTGGCATTTCAAGTTCTAATACTTTGGAAGCCCCAGCGTTAAATCCGTTTATAAAAATCAACATATTTCCTTCACCAGGAACGCCATTTTCAAGTAAGTTAGGAAAATGGTTGTTATCACTTCTTACTTCTCCAACTGTATTTCCATACGCTAATGGATTTCCAAATCGGTATAATAAATCGCCTCCTTTTCCATAGTTTCCACCTGCGCCTGTGGATGCTTCTGCGGTTGTTGTGCTGTGATCAATCACCCAAACTTCACTGTAAAAGTTTACGCTTAAGTAAATGACATCTTTGTTTTCATCATAATCAAAACCATTGGCATGCATAATGTCTCCATTGCTAGCTGGATTATAATTGATATGAATTTTATGTGGATTTTGATCTACTGCGCCATAATTTAGTAACGTTGGATCTTGATCTTGTATGATGTGTTCCCAACTTCTCCATTCCCAAACAACAGCGTTTGTAGTAGGGTTAACTTCCATTATTTTTTCTGGATAAATATTACTACCAGTTATAGAACCATGTGCATTTTGCGTTGCTTCGTCAATACGTTCCCAAACTAACAATAATACATTTCCGTTTGGTAACATTTCTACATCATGATGCAAAATGAAATCATCAGAATTTAATGTATATTCCCAATCTACCGAACCATCTATGTTAATGATTCTTGCTACACCGCCAAAACCACCAAAAGTAATGGATGGAGTTGTGCCTTTAAAGATGCCTAATAATTTCCCGTTTGGTAAAAGCTCTAAATCGTTTCCTAAACGATCGTCAAAAGTCCATTCGTGTAATTTTTGCCCAGTTTTGTCCATTAAAAAAGCATTTTGCGAACCGTTGACAACAGCCAATGTTAGATTGTTGTGAATTTTGGCAGCATCATATATTTCTACCTCATCAGCTAGAGTAACTGGAACCGGATCAGGTGTGGTAGTGGGATCATCATCTGAGCAACTTATAAATGCAAATAAGCTTGCAACTAAAAAGTATTTTAGTGTTGATTGTGTTTTCATCTTCATTTCTTTTTTAGTGTATAAAAGTATGGAATTATTGAGAATATTCTAATGAAAAATATGCAGTTTTTCATTTTTCAATTATTTTACATTGTATTGTAGTCAATTTTTTAAGAGAGAACTTACTTTTTTGGTTTTATTAGTTTTCGATCTAATGTAAAATTTAGGGTAAGTTGTATAGCACCTTTGTCAATCGGTTGAAAATATTTATTGCTTAAAATGACTTGGGGATTGACGGTAAGTTTGAACTTTTCACCACCAATTCCAAAGATAGGTACATA
The DNA here is from genome assembly GCA_964351775.1 of uncultured Kordia sp. Classification (GTDB taxonomy): domain Bacteria; phylum Bacteroidota; class Bacteroidia; order Flavobacteriales; family Flavobacteriaceae; genus Kordia. The sequence goes on from CAYGPQ010000014.1 coordinate 49,076, forward strand.
CCGTAATGTGGTTTGTTTAAAATCTGTGTAGGCTATAAATTCAGAACCAATCACAATAAATTGATAATATAAAAAGGCGTTAATTTTTGGTCCAATCGTGAAGTTTCTTGTGTTGAGTCCAATATCTGTTCCAATTCCGTAAGCAAAACCACCGCCATGTCTTCCTCCGTAATTTGTTTTATTCAACCCTATAGAAAGTAAATGAAAATTTCGATGATTTGGTTTTCCAAAACTATAGCTATATCCAGTTTCAAAATTGGTAGTCGTATAAAAATTATCATCACGATTTTCTTGACTAGAACTTATCATTACAAAGAAAAGTGATATTAATACTATGAGTATGCGATTGGTTTTCATGATATCATCAGTTTTTATAACTAACGTTTTGATGATTTAATATCGTATACTGACATAAGAATTTAAAAATTGCTGTCATAATTATTTCAGGGATTCTCCGTTTTATAAGTTAGAATAATTATTTTAGCCAACAAGTCTATTTAATCAACGAATACGAGCATTATATTTGCCAGCATTCCCTAAATCTTTGCTATTGCCAATAAATTATTTCAAAGGATTTTTTTATCAGACATTGCGTATGCATCGTTATGTCATGTTTGCGGATCAATTTTCCGAAAGACAGCGTGCTATTGTTGTAAAAGAAATTTCTTTTTATAACAAACTTACCCCAAAAGAACAACGTGTTTTTGAACACAGAGTCTTACGATTTATTCGCTATCATACTTTTGTTGGTCGTGAAGAGTTGCTTGTGACTGAGCGTATGCAATTGTTAATTTCGGCAACAGCCATTATGATTACGTTTGGGTTTAATAGGTATTTATTCTCGAAGTTTGAGACAATTTTGGTATATCCGGCAGATTATTTTTCAAATATCACACAACAATTTCACAAAGGAGAAGCCAATCCAGGGTATAAAACAATTGTTTTTTCGTGGGAAGACTTTGAGGAAGGAATTAAGATTGAAGATGATAATCTCAATTTAGGAATTCACGAATTCTCGCATGCGCTGCATTTTAGCTTTTTGACAGAACGTAGTTACAGCGCGTCACATTTTTTAAAAAATTATAAGTTATTATTGCTTTCACTCCGAACGAAAGAAGCCCAAAAACGCTTGATAGAAATGAAATATCTTCGCGAATATGGATTTGAAAATCAATATGAATTTTTATCAGTGTTGATAGAACACTTCTTTGAAACACCCGAAGAATTCCAGTCAAAACTTCCAGCTATATATGATCGAGTGAAACGCATGCTTAATATGGACGTGGCAGGTTTTTAAAGTTGAATTAGCGGAACTCTAAGGCAACTTTGTGTACCCAATGCTATTCCTGTGTCATTTTTTAAAGTTCGTACATCTAAAAGCTTCTTTTTGCATTCATTTCCATTAATGATTTTGAGTCGTTCGTTTATATTTTCTAGTGAAATCCCCGAACCTTCGTTGAGTTCTTTTTTTGTTTTTGTAATTCCATCACCGTTATCCGTAATACAAACGTATAGCATTTCTCCTTCTATGGAAATCGTAATTAATAATTCACCTTCTCCAGTACGTTTTTTACCTTTTAAGCCATGTAAAATAGCATTTTCAATGAGCGGTTGAAAAATAAGCGGTGGCACTTTTGTATACGCTAAATCGTCTTCCAAGAGTGGATCAATTTGAATGGTATACGAAAAACCTTTGTCAAACAACTCTTTTTGCAATTCGATATACAATCTTGAAATTTCAATTTCATCTTGCAAATCAATCATTTTACATTTGGTTGATTTTTGAACCAATCGGTACAAATGTGAAAGTCTATTGAGCCAGTTGATAGACTGTGTCACATTCCCTTTGGTCATGGCGTTACAGATACTTTGAATCGCATTATTAATAAAGTGGGGATTCATTTGAGAGTTCAAAAGATCGTATCTCAACGATAATTCATTTAATGACATGGGCAATACATTTTTTAGTTTATAATTTACGGTGCTGGCTTTTAGGGGTTATTGTATAGGTGTTTGTAAATGTAACATCGTTACACAAGATAATCAAACAGTTGTGCTATGTTTTCCGTGAAAACAGATTCTATATTCACGGAAAGTAGAAGCCTAAATTTTTGTTCAAATAATTGGCTTTTAATGACTTAGGGGTATTTTTGTGAATTTGGAAGTATTTTTGCTAAAATTCGCAAATAGCACTGTGTTTTCCGTGAAAACAGGGTTGAAATTCATGAATTTAAGGTTGGTTTTTATACCAAATTTGACCAGAAAAGTCTAATTGAAGCTTTTTGTCTGAAAAACAGCGCACAAAAAAAGTAGTATTTTATCAATAGTATGTTGCCATTTTATAGATCAGTTATATTTGCTTTCGAATGAATTTCCTACAAGCTTCGAATTGAGAATACAGTTCTTTAGACCATAAATTTGTTTATAGTTTGTGTACTGTCGAATATGCTTGATGTTTAGCAGATTTATCTTGTTTTACAAGGTATTAGTTTATATTTTTAATTTTATTAAAAAAAATGCTTATGAATAATCTTACCTTTATTAAAACTATTTGGTTATTTTTCTTTTCCGTGGTTGCTTTTGGACAAAGTCTTACAAATGACGGCGCTTCTATTATGCTTCAAGAACAAGCGGTGATATTTAGCCAAGATAGTTTTACCAATCAAAATGGCGGACAAATACAAGGAAACGGAACGATGGATTTTGCACTCGCAATGAATATCGGAACTTTAAATCCAGGTGTGATTATTGGCAATTTAAGTATTGCTTCTTCGTTGGAAAACACATCTTCTTCCGAAATTATGTTGGATATCAATGGAAATGCAGGAATTGGATTGATTGACGGAAACGATCATATTTTTGTAGATGGTGATTTAACGCTGAACGGAAAATTAAGTGTAGGAACTCCAGATGGTTTTACACCAAGTCAACAAGACGAATTTATACTGATTACGTATACAGGTAGTATGTCGGGTACTTTTTCCAATACAGAATTGTCTCAGGAATTTGCTGGTTTTGAAGCTTTATATGACACGCCAGGACAAATTATATTAAAATATACAGGACCATTAAGTGTAGAAGATGAAATCTTAGAAACACTTTTTGTATATCCAAATCCTGCAACAGACTACGTACATATTAAGTATACTCAAAAAATTGATGTCGTAATTATGTATGATATGTTAGGAAAGCAAGTTGCAATTGCTGAACGCACTGAAAAAATTGATGTCAGGCATTTATCAAAAGGAATGTACTTGATGCGTATTGAAAGCGATGGAAAAGTGCAAACAAAAAAAATAGCAATAGAATAATTTTGAAATAAGAAAATAAAGTATTTGTCTTCAAAAAAATATAAAAGTAATATGAAAAAGATACTAATATTATGCGTTCTATTCCTAGGAATAAGTCAACAAGTTTTTGCACAGCCATGCGTACCAAACGCCGCAACTGCTTTTAACTTAATTACGCAACAAGATGTAGATGATTTTGTAGCAACCTATTCTGGGACTTGTAATAGTGTAGTTTACAATCTTAACATCGGGAACTCTAGCAATCCAAATGCAATTACAGATCTTTCGGGATTGTCTTTTATAACTGAAGTTAGAGACAATCTCAGATTAAGTACGCTACAGAGTCTTTCTTCTTTATCCGGATTACAGAATATAGAAAATGTAGGAGCTTTAGAAATTTTAAACTGCGATTTAATAACGGAAGCTTCATTTCCAAGTTTAATTGGATCATCGAGTCTAAGAGTAAGTGGTTGTAATAATCTACAAACTATTACTTTAGGGAATGGGTCTGGAGATTATCATTTTAATAGAGGTATCGTAATTGAACACAACTTACAATTAACAGCTTTGAATTTTAACATGGTGTATACGGGTACAAATCTATACGATTATTTTCAGGGTCCGTATCTAACCTATACTCTTGGACATGAGATCATAAATAATGATAGCTTAAATACACTTGCTTTTTTAGGAAATGTTTCTGAGGTAGAAAGTACAATAAACATTGAAGGGAATGCATCATTGACTAATATTAATAGTATGCAAACTAGTAATGAAATTCATGATATTGTATTTATTAATAATCCTTTACAAAATGTAGATGGTTTTCAAGGTGTAACAACAATCGACAACCTAGTCATAGAGCAAAGTAATCTGAGCAATTTATTAGGGTTTCAAAATCTTGAAGGAGCAAATACATTAATCATCAAAAATGCGCCATTAAGTAGTTTAGCAGGTTTAAATAATCTTCTTCAAATAACGAACCTTACAATTAATGAAACTGATATTATAAACCTACAGGGATTGGATAATTTAATAGTATTAGCAGGTACACTTGAATTATCTTTCAATCAGTCATTAAATAACGTGGAAGGACTTAGCAGTTTGGGATCTGCGGGTATATTAAAATTGACGCACAATAATTCGCTTCTTGATATTTCAGCAATAGGGAATATTATTTCGTTTACTAATTTATCTCTCGTACTCGAAAACAATGTGCAGTTAGTAGAATGCTGTGTAATACAAAAACTTATAGAAGAAGGAGTTGCTTACACATCTTTTACGCTTTTCAATAATGGCGGAAACTGTTCTGATGTAATTACTGCAATCTCAGACTGTACTGATGACGGAATTTCTACTGGTGTAGACAACTGTGATGACCTTACAAATCCTGACCAAACAGATACCGATAATGATGGTGTTGGCGATCCATGTGATAATTGTCCAACAGTTGCTAATAACAATCAATTAGATGCAGACGGAAATGGTGTTGGTGATGCATGTCAAGCACAAGCTGGAGCAGATACTGGTTTTGTTGGAATCAGTACCACAAATCCACTAACTAAATTCCATGTAGAAGATGGTGATGTATTTATCAGTAATATTCATCGTGGAATTATCATGAAAACGGCCGACGGAAAATGTTTCCGCTATCAACCAAATACAAGTGGAATGTTAGTAGGAACAGAAATTATTTGTCCACAATAAAAAATTAATATGAAAAAGTTACTAATAAGCACCCTATTTTTTTTAAGCCTAGTGCAATTTAGTTTAGCACAAGATTGTAATACTACAGCGCAAACCATTTATTTAAGTACACAACAACAAGTTGACAATTTTATAAATACCTATACAGGCACAGGTTGTGATAGATTTCTTGGGGCAATATATATGGTAAATTATTCAGCAAGCGATCCCATAACAGATATTTCAGGACTTTCTTTTCTGAGAACAGTGACATCAGCCTTAAGTTTAGATAATCTGCAAAGTTTGACTTCACTTAATGGGCTACAAAATCTTGAATCAGCTAATACATTAAATATTAGTGAAGTTCCCATATCCAACTTAGCTGATTTATCAAGTTTGCGTAGCTTAGAACAATTCACTTTATTTAGAACAAATATTGTAAATTTGGATGGGTTAACGAATTTAAATTATATTACAACATCTCTTAGTATCACTTTGAATTTCTCACTTCAAAGTCTCTCAGGGTTAGAAAATTTGAATTATGTAAGGATATTGAATATATCACACAATTATTCACTCAAAAATATTGAAGCGATTAAAAACATACAATTTACCAGTAATCCAAGTGCGTCATTTACAAATAATGTACAACTTAAAGAGTGCTGTGTACTAGAGAGTTTGATGGATAATGGACTTCACTTTGATCAACTGTCCCTCTTTAATAATTGGCCAAATTGTTCAGATACATTAACAGTTTTCGATAACTGTACAGATGATGGTATTACTAGTGATATTGATAATTGTGATGATATTTCAAACCCTGATCAATTCGATACAGATAATGATGGTGTGGGTGATGCGTGTGACAATTGCCCCACAATAGCCAATAACAACCAACTTGATACCGATGGAAATGGTGTTGGTGATGTGTGTCAAACACAAGCAGGAGCAGATGTAGGTTTTGTTGGAATCAGTACCACAAATCCGCTAAGTAAATTTCATGTAGAAGATGGTGATGTTTATATCAGTAATCTTCATAGAGGAATTATCATGAGAACAGCTTCAGGAAGATGTTTTCGCTATCAACCAAACGAACAAGGTAAGTTAATAGGAAAAGAAATTACCTGTCCACAATAAAATATAAAAATCACAAA
>CAYGPQ010000015.1:0-576 GCA_964351775.1 uncultured Kordia sp.
TTATTAGATAGCGTCTTACTGAAAAATGAACCCATGGATATTTTTTTTACCGTGATTGGCTTTTTGTTGATGCTACTTGGAATCATTGGAAGTTTTTTACCTATTATTCCCGGACCAGTGACAAGTTGGTTTGGCTTGCTATTTCTACATCTAACAGATGCTATTCCGAATGATTGGACATTTTTAGGAATCACATTAGCAATTGCTGTGACAGTTTTTATATTGGACTATATTATTCCTGCTCTTGGCACCAAACGTTATGGCGGTAGCAAATACGGAATTTATGGAACTACTATTGGTTTGATTATAGGATTGTTGTTTTTAGGACCTATTGGAGTTATTATTGGTCCATTTTTAGGCGCTTTGATCGGAGAACTAGCATTTGCTAATAAAGATATCGATAGTGCGTTTAAAGCCGCTTTTGGTTCGTTTTTAGGTTTCTTATTCTCTACTTTCTTAAAGTTTATTGTAGCAATTATTTATTTCGGCTTCTTTATCAGTGATTTTTGGGAATATAAAGGTGTAATTTTTTAAATTCTATAAATAGAATAACTTCAGGAGACCATTCTTATGATC
>CAYGPQ010000015.1:676-54008 GCA_964351775.1 uncultured Kordia sp.
CCGCTATTCAGCGGGATTAGTTCAACTTACAACTTTGCATGCGTCCTTCGGACTGCTTATTTACTGATTAGAAAAAAATATTGAAATTATTGTTGGAAAGTGGAAATTCATGGTATATGATCCCGCTATTCAGCGGGATTAGTTCAACTTACAACTTTGCATGCGTCCTTCGGACTGAGCAAAGTTGAGTTTCACTAAAATAAAAAAGCATCCCAATCTTCTATACAGAAAAAAGGAAAGCTTTTCATTGGTTTAACTACTAAACCAGAGGTAAATCAAGGACTTACCTCAAACAACACAACTAAATCATTTTGCCAAAAAAAGCTTCTCAATACAGAGAAGCTTTTTGCAATTTTAGCGGTCTGGACGGGATTCGAACCCGCGACCCCATGCGTGACAGGCATGTATTCTAACCAGCTGAACTACCAAACCGTTGCTTGATTGCGGATGCAAATATACACCACAATTCTATTTATGCAAACATATTTCAATAAAAATTTAAACTTTTTTAGCGCGACTTATACAAACTTTTGTCTTTCAACTAAATAGGTGGTTAAAATTTTTTCAAAATCTTTCGTAATGTCCGCCATCACATATTTTATTTTGTATTGCGCGCATTTCATTCGTAATTGTTGAAAATAAGTCGCAACTGCTTTTTGATAGTTTTCTTGTACCGTATCTGCATAGATATCGATATGCTCGCCCGATTCTACATCTACAAATCGTTTGGGTTTGTTATCAAATTCAAAATTTAATTCTTTTTCAGAATCAAATACATGAAATAAAATAACTTCGTGTTTGTTGTATTTTAAATGTTGTAATGCTTCAAATAGTTTTTCATCAGCTACGCCATCTTGAAACATATCTGTAAAAAGAAAAATAAGACTTCTACGGTGTATTTTCTCTGCAATTTGATGCAAGTAGGTGTATGTGTCTGTTTTTTTATTAATTCGCTTTGTAGTGACTGTTTCATCAAGCGCATTCAATAATAATTGATGATGGCGTTCGCTTCCTTTTTCTGGCGCGTAAAAATCATAGTTATCTGAATAAATACTCAAACCAATGGCATCACGCTGCTTTTTAAGAATATTCATCAATGAAGCTGTTGCCAATACTGAAAAACCTATTTTATTTAAGTTCTCAATAGAAGGTGCTTCTACTTCTGGATAATGCATTGACGACGAATTATCTATAATGATGTGACAGCGTAAGTTGGTTTCTTCTTCGTATTTTTTGGTGTATAATTTGTCTGTTTTGGCAAATAATTTCCAATCAATATGTTTGGTACTTTCGCCCGAATTGTAAATTTTATGTTCGGCAAATTCCGCTGAAAAACCGTGAAATGGACTTTTATGCATTCCCGAGATAAATCCTTCAACAACTTGTTGCGCAAGTAATTCCAGATTTTTAAATCCTGAAGTTTTATTGAATTCTTGTTGTAAGTTCACAAGCGTTTTTATTTTTTTTCATATACGTTATCTTCAAATGTACGAATTTGTAAAGTACTAGTATGAACACAATTAAATTTTACACAAAAAAAAAGGCTTAGCGCATTGCTAAACCTTTCTCGTTCTATATCGAAATATATTATTTTAAGCTAATAACTTGTCAATAGCTTCTGTATATGCGTTTTTTGGGGCAACTCCTACTTGACGTCCTACTAATTCTCCGTTTTGGAACATTAATACTGTTGGAATGTTACGAACACCAAATTGTGCTGCATATTGCTGATTTGCATCAACGTCTAGTTTTCCAACAACTGCTTTCCCTTCATATTCATCTGCAATTTGATTAATTACAGGGCCTAACATTTTACAAGGTCCGCACCAAGCTGCCCAAAAGTCAACTAGTACAGGTTTGTCGCTATTCATTACTAATTCTTCAAAGTTAGCATCTGTGATTTCTAAAGCCATAATTATGTATGTTTTAAATTTTTATTTTATTATTTTTTGTGATATGTGCAATATTAGTCAAATATTCTGCCAAAACTTACAACGCAAGTATTCGTTTTGATTATACATCAATTGTTTTTTTTTATATCGCTATTTTCATAGCATACAGATCATCAAAGATACTGAATTAAAACTTTTTATGTTATTTTCATCGCTACGACATCAACAAATTTAAAGTAATTCAAAAATAAGCAACCAAAAAGTTGCATTTATAATTATTTTTTATAATTTAGCAACCAATTAGTTGCATATTAATTTAATCAATACATTTTATGAAAGATTCACTCACAAAAGAAAAGGTATTTCATCATCCGATTGATGTGATATGGAATGCCATCACAAAAGCAGAAGAATTGTCTACTTGGTTTATAAAAACCAATTTCAAGGCAGAAAAAGGATATGAATATACTTTTTTCCCAACGGAAGAAAAAGGCTGCGAAGCCATTACTGGAACCATAAAAAGTGCGGATCCGTATACATTAGTTTATACTTGGGAAGTAGCAGGCACAAATGTTGAAACGACCGTTAGCTGGATATTAGAAACTGTTCCCGAAGGAACAAAGTTACTTTTAAAACATGCTGGAATCGCTAATTATAATGGTGAAACTGCCATTACAATGTTTGAAAATTTTAATGGCGGTTGGGATAATTGCCTTACTCAATTACTCGCCTATTTAAAAGAAACTATACATGCAGGATAAAATCACTCGATTATTCAAAGCGATTGCAGATCCAACTAGGCGTGATATTTTTCACGCCTTGGTGATTGCGAGTTCGGCGTTATCTATTTCACAGATTTCCAATCAGTTTGACATTACAAGACAAGGAATTACGAAACATATTAAAACTCTTGAAGAAGCTGGCTTGGTGCATCTTGAAAATAAAGGTCGTGAACGATTTTGCATTGTGAATGCAAATCCTTTGAAGGAACTTAATAAATGGTTACAATTTTATGAGCAATTCTGGGATGATTCTTTACAAGATTTAGGAAATTATCTGGACAGAAAAGACAGTTAATTTTACTTTTTCACCTCAACAGTGTACGTGGAAACTAAATCATTTTTTATATACAAATGGACATCGTAAAATCCTGTTGTATCAAAAGCATAATCAATAGTTAAAGAATCATTTTCAATTAAAATTGATTCAGGATGTATCTTTTTAGTACTAAAACTGGTATCAATAGAAAAACGAACATCTTCTTTCTGCACTGCTTTGAGCAATTGAAACTTAAAAATTATATGTTCATCTTTTTGTATTTCTGTATACAGTTTTTTGGGAGCATTGTGATGGCTAAAATAAGTATACGCTTCATTGTAGATAATAGGCGCTTCTAAAAAGGTTTCGAAGGAAGGCTTTTTATCTGCTAAAAGTGACCAAGCATCCTCAACTGGATAGTGATTGATGGCAAAAATATTTGGATCCGCTAGAAAGAATCCTTCATTAAATTGAAATTCAAATTGCGCCGATTCAGGGTTTGGAATTCCGCTTGCCCACGTTGGATCACAGAGATACCATTTTCCGTTTAATTTAACAGCATTCCAAGAATGATTAGGAACATCAAGGGTTTCAATATTTATCGTACTGGTTTTGGCAAAACCATGTACAATTTCACAATCTATATTCGCTAAATTTGCCAACTCTTTGATGAGATACGCATATCCTGTACAAATAGTTCTGTTATTTCTACGGAGTTTTTGAAATACTACTTTTTTAAATTCATCATTCCAATCTTTAAGTCTCAGGCTATCGTGCTTAAATCGCTGTCGTTTGCGCATGTTTTTTGAATACATATAATAATCATTTGCCACATTACTACAAACCCACTTAAAAATAGCTCTGAAACGCTCTACATCTGTTGTCAAATCAGAAGTAAGTTTATAAGCTAATTCGGGTAAATTAGTAAGAGTTTCATTTTTGTATTCCAAGGCTATTTTGTCTGCTTTTTCAAAAGTAATCGATGAAAAGTCAGATTTTTGAGCGTTCAATTGGAATACAAAAATGAATAAGAAAAAAGATTTTAATATGTTCATTACAACAAAATTGTGAATGAATACGCATTAATTCGTACGCTTCGATTTATAAGGCTTATTCGTGTTTAAACTCCCCATAAATTCAATCACTTCTTCAGATATGATCAATTTTACAAAGCTAGTTTCTGGTTTAATTTTCACTTCCGTTGTTTTATAGCCTAAATAACTAATGAGTAAAATGTCACCATTTTTTAAGGCTTTAGGAAATGTAAATTCGCCTTTGTCATTCGTAGCAACTCCTGTTTGAGTTCCTTTCAATGTGATATTAACACCTTGTAACGGACCACTTTCGTCGCTAATAAGACCTTTAATAGTTCTTTCCTTTTGTGCAACTTCCGTTGAAGTTACTTTGTCAGATTGTCCATACATTGGACTAAATACACATGCAACCATCAGTAAGATAGTTACATACCATAATTTTCTTGCAAGTGTGAATTGTGTTTTCATAAGTATACATATTTTATTTTATTCAAAGCTATCATAAGAAACATTCATAAAAAAACGACATTGAGTGAACATCTGTTTTGAATGAGTGAATTCATTATGGAAAGTACTTGATGATAGTGATTTTGCTATCAATTTTGATTTACAATAAAGTTACGTCAAATTCTTCAAAGTTTGTAAAATGATATTTTGCACCTTGTAACGCTAGTTTTTCTTGGTTTCCTTTACCAATTCCAATAAATTCTAAACCTAGATTTTGTGCCGTTTTTACGTCCCAAACTCCGTCTCCAAGGGAAATAACTCTTTTAAAAGTGGAGACATTATGATATGTTTTCGCTTTTGCGATGGCAGAATTGACAATTTCTTCGCGTGTAAAATAATGGTTAGAAGCTTCCAATACAGTTTGATTGTACTCAATTTCAGCACGATCTAATTTTAACAATACAGGTTGCAAAAGTGAACCTGTGGCAAAACAAACGGCATAATTCGTTTCTAGCAATATTTTTTGAAGAAAAGCATTCGCGCCTGCGATTTGTGTCACTTTACAATCGCGAATTAACTTCATGAATTCAGTTTCAAACTGTGTCAACATTTCTTTTGAAAACCCACGATTGACATCAGTTTCATAGTTTTCTTTCGCGATAAAACTATCGGTTAAATGCGCATAACTTTCCCAATCTGTATTCACGAATTCTACTCCAATCGCGTGAAGCGCATTTACAAATCCTGTTTGATGCACGTGTTCGCTATCGAGCAAAGTTCCATCAATATCAAATACGAGTAGATTTTCTTTTGTCATAAGTTGATGATAAGCAAATATTAAATTATGCTACAAAGCTGAAAAATTATAAAAACTCGTCAAACCGAACTTGATTATTTATGTCATACTTATTTAATTAATAGGTATTCATAAATCTTCGATTTCGGTTTCACATAATAATTGAAATCAGCTTAATGAGATTCTGAATCAAGTTCAGAATGACGTTTTAAAGGTTTTTCAGCGGGATTAGTTCGACTTACAACTTTGTGTGCGTCCGCTGGACTTCAAAATATTTCAAATCAAAAAACTAAAGATCCCGCTTTTCAGCGGGATTAGTTCGACTTACAACTTTGTGTGCGTCCGCTGGACTTCTAAAATATTTCAAATCAAAAATCAAGATCCCGCTTTTCAGCGGGATTAGTTCGACTAACAACTTTGTGTGCGTCCGCTGGACTTCACAAAGTTGAGTCTCACTAATTAATCTTATACATTATATCTTCTTCCGACAGCGCATCCAACAATTCTTGGGTAATGTTTACTTTTTTCTTTTTGCTCGGCGTTTGTAACTTTATTTTTTCCTTACTTTCATACAAAGTAAAATGCAAGGTTTTATCGCCTTTGTGAGTTTCCAAAATATCGTTTATAAAATCGAGTGTTTGTTCTTTTATTTTATTGACATCCAATTGAATGGTTAATTTTCTAGCAGTCGTTTCCATCACATCTTGCAACAATTGCATGGAGTTAAATTGCAACCTTGGATCTCCTTTTTTCCCAGTATCTCTATTGACCCAACCTTCTTTAATGAATGCTTTGATATACACAAATGAATTTGGCACAAAGAAATGCCGGAACTTTAAATATTCTTCTCCAAAGATTCTGAATTCATGCGAATTTGAATAATCTTCTACGGTAAATAATGCCCAACCTTTTCCATTTTTAGAAACTCGATGTTGTACATCGGTGACCACACCACCAAACGAAATTTCCCGATTGAGATAATTCTCCATTTGTGAAAAACAAGTCAAATCGCCATTACAGAAATAATCCATTTCCGCTTTAAAATCGTCTAATGGATGTCCAGAAATATAAATTCCTACGACTTCTTTTTCACGCGCGAGTTTTTCCATCGTTCCCCATTCTTCACATGGCGGCACCTTTGGTTCGGCAATTTGCACATCACTCGCTTCTCCAAAGAGACTTACTTGCGCGGAGTTTTGATTTTCTTGAAACTTTGCGCCATATTTGACCGCTTTTTCTAAAAACGTAATTCCATCGCCTTCGGTGAGGAAATATTGTGCTCTGTGTGTATCACCAAACGAATCAAATCCGCCAGCGAGCGCTAAATTTTCAAAGGCTTTTTTATTCGCTGCGCGCAAATCTATTCGCTTCGCGAGATCGAATACTGATTTATATTTTCCTTCCGAACGTTCTTTTACAATAGTTTTTACGGCACCATGTCCCACACCTTTAATTGCGCCCATTCCAAAACGTACCGCACCTTGATCGTTGACGGCAAATTTGTAGAACGATTCGTTTACATCGGGTCCTAAAACGTCCAATTTCATCCGCTTACATTCTTCCATAAAGAAAGTAACCGTTTTGATATCATTCATATTGTTAGACAGTACCGCCGCCATATATTCCGCAGGATAATGCGCTTTTAAATAGGCTGTTTGATACGCAATCCAAGCATAACAGGTAGAATGTGACTTATTGAAGGCGTACGCTGCAAATGCTTCCCAATCTTTCCAAATTTTCTCTAGTTTATCAGCCGCGTGTCCTTTTGCTGACGCCTGCGAGATAAATTGTGGCTTCATTTTATCAAGTACCGATTTTTGCTTTTTACCCATCGCTTTACGCAATACATCGGCTTCACCTTTAGTAAAATCTGCCAATTTCTGCGACAGCAACATCACTTGCTCTTGATATACCGTAATTCCGTAGGTTTCTTCTAAATATTCTTTACAAGCATCTAAATCGTACTCAATATCTTCTTCTCCGTGTTTTCTTCGAATGAAACTCGGAATGTATTCCATTGGTCCCGGACGATACAATGCGTTCATGGCAATGAGATCGGCAAACGTTGTCGGTTTGAGCGATTTCATGTGTTTTTGCATTCCGGGCGATTCGTACTGAAATACACCTACGGTTTCACCACGTTGGAATAATTCATACGTTTTTTCATCGTCCAGCGGAATGTTGTCAATGTCGATGTCAATATCGTGTTTGTATTTGACCAGCTTGACGGTATCTTTTATTAAGGTTAATGTTTTTAAACCTAAGAAATCCATTTTTAGCAACCCTGCACTTTCCACGACCGAGTTGTCAAACTGTGTACAATACATGTCTGAATCTTTCGCTAAGGCAACAGGAACGAACTTGGTAATATCATCGGGCGTAATAATGACTCCACACGCGTGAATTCCCGTATTACGGACAGAACCTTCTAACACGCGAGCCATGTTGATGGTTTCCGCTTCCAATGTATCTTCTTCTGAAAGATTGACCAATTCATTGATCAATAATACTTCTTCCGTTCTAAATTTTGATCTGAGTTCCGCTTCTGATTTTCCAAAAATCTTAGCAAGTTTTGCGTTTGGAATCAGTTTGGCGATTCGGTCTGCATCACTCAATGGTAAATCGAGCACACGTGCGGTATCACGAATGGATGATTTGGCAGCCATGGTTCCGTAGGTGATAATTTGCGCTACCTGATTTTTACCATATTTATTAATTACATAATCCATGACGCGACTTCGTCCTTCATCATCAAAGTCAATATCAATATCGGGCATGGATACACGATCAGGATTTAGGAAACGCTCAAAAAGTAGGTCATACTTTATCGGATCAATATTCGTAATCCACAAACAATAGGCAACTACCGAACCTGCCGCAGATCCACGTCCTGGACCTACCGAAACGTCCATGTTTCGCGCTTCTCGGATGAAATCTTCTACAATTAAGAAATATCCCGGATATCCTGTTTTTTCAATGGTTCCTAACTCAAAATCGAGTCGTTCTTCAATTTCGGGCGTAATTTCGCCATATCTTTTTTTCGCGCCTTCGTAGGTTAAATGTCGCAAGTATTTGTTTTCTCCACGTTTTCCACCATCAATTTTATCTTCTTCAAATAGAAATTCTTCAGGAATGTCAAACGCTGGTAATAATACATCACGCGCCAATTCAAACGCTTCAACTTTGTCTGTAATTTCTTGAATGGAAAGAATTGCTTCTGGCAAATCCTTGAATAAGGTTTTCATTTCGTCTGGCGACTTGAAATAGTATTCCTGATTGGGTAATCCGTACCGATATCCACGACCACGACCAATGGGTGTTGCTTGCTTTTCGCCATCTTTTACACATAACAAAACATCATGTGCCGTGGCATCTTCTTGCGCTATATAATAGGTGTTATTGGTGGCAACCAATTGAATTTCATGCTTTTTAGCTAGTTTTACCAAGACATCGTTCACACGATTTTCATCCTCTTGATTGTGCCGCATGATTTCAACATACAAATCATCCTGAAAGGTTTCTTTCCACCAAAGCAGTGCTTCTTCGGCTTGTACTTCTCCAATGTTTAATACTTTACTTGGAACTTCTCCGTAGAGATTTCCTGTCAATACTATTAAATCTTCTTTGTAGTGTTCAATGACTTTTTTATCAATTCGCGGTACATAATAAAATCCTTGCGTATACGCTATCGACGACATTTTTGCCAAATTGTGATAGCCTTTTTTGTTTTTGGCTAAGAATACAATTTGATATCCGTTGTCTTTTCGGGTTTTATCTAAATGATCCTCACACACAAAGAATTCGCACCCAATGATTGGTTTTAGAATGTTTCCGTTACTCGTTTCTCCTTTTGCTTCTGCTTCCGCGATACGCGCTTTGACTGCTTTATTGTGAAAACTGACTGCTTGCACAAAGTGAAATGAGCCCATCATATTTGCGTGATCCGTGATGGCTACCGCTTCCATATTGTAATCAGACGCAGCTTTTACCAAATCGGGAATGCTCGATGTCGATTGCAATAACGAAAATTGCGAATGGTTGTGTAAATGTGAAAATGGTGCATCTTGCAAGGCTTGAATGTTCTCTTCAAGTTCTTGCTTTGAAATTCCTTCTGATGGTTGCGTTTTGGCTAAACGTTCCCGAATTTTTTCAGACGCTTTTTTAAGATTGATGTGTTTCAATCCGATCAATTCAATCGGCTGTGGATTATTCGCTGAGAAACGCTCAAAATAATCGGGCGTCACATCTAGTTGCTCAATGGAATATTCTTCTCTTCGAATCAATTCCAAAAAGCAACGTGTAGTTGCTTCTACATCGGCAGTTGCGTTGTGCGCTTCGCCAAAACCAATTCCAAAGAGATATTTGTGTAGTTCTGTAAGTGTTGGCAGTTTGAATTTTCCAAATCGTCCTCCGGGTAATTGACACAAACTTGCCGTTGCTTCCGTACAGGTATCTAACACAGGAAGTTCTTGCAATTTGTTCGTTACTTCTTCACGGTAAAATTCTGCGCCCATGATATTGACATCAAAGCTCACATTTTGTCCCACAATAAATTTGGCTTTGGACAGTGCAACATTAAATTTCTCCAATACTTCTTGCAGCGGAATTCCTTCTGCTAACGCTAATTCCGTAGAAATTCCGTGAATTTTTTCAGCATCATACGGAATATTGAAACCATCGGGCTGTACCAAATAATCTTGATGCTCGATGAGATTTCCGAGTTCATCGTGCAATTGCCAAGCGATTTGTATACATCTAGGCCAGTTATCCGTGTCTGAAATAGGTGCATCCCATCGTTTTGGCAATCCGGTAGTTTCGGTATCAAATATTAAGTACATATCGTGTTTTTGTGAGGAGAAATTTCAAAGTATAAAATTACAAATTTCTTTTGTGTTTTTAGCAGGGAGTTATCAACAGACGACAAAACCAATATTAGTGACTGAGCACTTCGGCTGCGCTCAGTGTAAACAAATGTAGCATACTAATTTTTCGAAAATAATAACCCTATTTTTAAGTTATTAACTATCATGAAATCACTAAAAAAGCGACTAGCGAAGGCACGACCACATTTTTTATGTGGAAATACCCAAAAAACAGCATATAAGTATTTGTTTTTCAGAAATAATAGTATCTTTGCCGACTCATTAATAACAGAGGTCGAGAACCTCACAAATTAATTTTTTATGCCTGTTAAAATTAGATTACAGAGACATGGTAAAAAAGGGAAACCTTTTTACTGGATCGTTGCTGCTGATGCAAGATCAAAAAGAGATGGTAAATACTTAGAGAAATTAGGTACTTATAATCCAAACACAAACCCTGCAACTATTGACTTAAATGTTGATGGCGCTGTACAGTGGTTACAAAATGGTGCACAACCAACACATACTGCAAAAGCAATCCTTTCTTATAAAGGTGCAATGTTAAAGAATCACTTGATTGGTGGTATCCGTAAAGGTGCTTTAACACAAGAACAAGCTGATGAGAAATTCAACACTTGGATTGCAGAAAAAGAAGGAAAAGTTGAAGGTAAGATTGGTTCATTAGCACAAGCGGAAGCTGACGCTAAAGCGAAAGCTTTGGAAGCAGAAAAAGCGGTTAATGAAGCGCGTATTGCTGCAAACGTTCCTGTTGTAGAAGATGCTGTTGAAGATGCTGGAGAAGCTCCTGCAGGTGAAGAAGAATAAATTATAGTTTAGATATAATTTTTAGCCTAGTAAATTATACATTTGCTAGGCTTTTTTTATGAGATACGATATGCGAATTGAAGATTGTTTTTATTTAGGAAAAATTGTTAAGAAGTATAGTTTTAAAGGCGAATTGCTAGCGAAATTAGATACGGATCAACCAGAATTGTATGAAGATTTAGATGCAGTTTTTATTCAGCTTGGGCGCGAGTTTATTCCGTTTTTTATTGAAAAATCATCGTTGCACAAATCTGATTTGTTGCGATTGAAGTTTGAAGAGATTGACACCGAAGAAGGCGCTGACCAATTACTGAAATGTGAATTGTATTTGCCATTGGAATTTTTACCAAAACTAGAAGGAAATAAGTTTTATTACCATGAAATTATTGGTTTTACAGTGGAAGATGCTTCTTTTGGGATCGTTGGAAAAATTACAGGTGTGAATGATACTACTTCGCAACCTTTGCTCGAAGTAATGCGCGATACAGTTGAGATTTTGATTCCTATTAATGATGCTATTGTGAAGAAGGTTGATCGCACAAATAAAACCATTCATGTAGAAGCTCCGGAAGGTTTGATTGATTTGTATTTACAGTAAATTAGAGTACTAACAGCGTAAGGGCTAGAAAAATAATTTCCTAACCCTCATGCTGTTTAATTAAAAATTCATCCATTAACCCTGTGCGTTTCCGTCAGCTTGTGCTTCACACATTGGGCGATGAACAGAAGTTCCACAACCTTCTGCCATAAACGTTTGCGGTTCTTTATCAGCTCCGCCAAGGATGTTTTCTGATTTGAAACCTGAAATTGTGTTCTTTTTAAACGTAAGTTTTTTTAGTTGCTTTTTCATTTTAGTATGATTTATAAGTTAATATGTTTTTTAGTTCCTATTTTTAGCATTTGTTACCCAAGTCTATTTTTTTTTAACACATGAGCAAACCTTTTCAGTTTAAAGAATTTACCATACAGCAAGATAAAACCGCGATGAAAGTTGGTACAGACGGTGTTTTGTTAGGCGCTTGGACTGCTATTGACAGCAATCCGTTTTCAATTTTAGATATTGGCGCTGGCACAGGTTTGATAGCTTTGCAATTGGCACAACGCTCTTTTGCAGAAGTGATTGACGCTATTGAGATTGATGATGATGCCTACGAACAAGCGGTTGACAATTTTGAAAATTCGCCGTGGAGCGATCGTCTTTTTTGTTACCATGCTGGATTAGATGAGTTTGTAGCTGAGATTGAAGATCAATACGATTTAATTGTGTCGAATCCGCCTTTTTATACCGAAGATTTTAAAACAGAAAATATACAAAGAGATACCGCACGATTTACAGATGCGTTGCCTTTTCCAGCATTACTAGAAGGTGTTTCTAAACTCCTTGAACCAACAGGAACATTTCACACGATTATTCCTTATAAAGAACAGCAACACTTTATCCATCTAGCGAAAGCCAACGGATTGTTTCCGAAGAAAATCTGCAATGTAAAAGGAAATCCTGAAGCTAATTTTAAACGGAGTTTATTGACCTTTTCGTTTGAAAAGACTGCAACAATCGTGGAAGAATTAATTATAGAGACAGAAAGACACCAATATACAGAAGCATACATTTCATTAACAAGGGATTTTTATTTAAAATTATAACATTTTGTCTTTGTTTTGTGAGATTTCATTAGTTACTTTTGTAACGCTTATTTATGGAGTTTTCCGTAAATTTAGGTGTTTAAAAAAACGCTATTAAACTACAATCAATGAAACCAGATTTATTCCAGGCTCCTGATTACTACAATTTAGACGAGCTTTTAACAGATGAACATAAATTAGTAAGAGACGCAGCCCGCGAATGGGTAAAGAGAGACGTTTCTCCAATTATAGAGGACTACGCACAACGTGCTGAGTTCCCAACACAAATCATTCAAGGATTAGCAGATATTGGTGCTTTCGGCCCATATATTCCTGAAGAATATGGTGGAGCTGGATTGGATCAAATTAGTTATGGTCTGATTATGCAAGAGATTGAACGTGGAGATTCTGGAGTTCGTTCTACGGCTTCTGTACAATCATCATTAGTGATGTATCCAATTTGGAAATATGGAAATGAGGAACAACGTCAAAAATACTTACCAAAGTTAGCTTCTGGTGAATGGATTGGATCTTTTGGTTTGACCGAACCAGATCATGCAAGTAATCCTGGTGGCATGACTACGAATTTTAAAGATATGGGCGATCATTATCTTTTAAATGGTGCAAAAATGTGGATTTCAAATGCTCCTTTTTGTCAAATAGCCGTTGTTTGGGCAAAAAATGAAGAAGGACGTATCCACGGATTAATTGTGGAACGTGGCATGGAAGGATTTACGACACCTGAAACACATAACAAATGGTCATTACGAGCTTCTGCTACTGGAGAGCTTATTTTTGATAATGTGAAAGTTCCTAAAGAAAACTTATTACCTAACAAATCTGGACTTGGAGCTCCACTTGGATGTTTAGATTCTGCGCGTTTTGGGATTGCTTGGGGAGCTATTGGAGCAGCAATGGATTGTTACGATACCGCTTTGCGTTACAGTAAAGAACGTATTCAGTTTGGAAAACCTATTGGTCAGTTTCAATTGCAACAAAAGAAACTAGCCGAAATGATTACAGAAATCACAAAAGCACAATTATTAGCTTGGCGATTAGGAGTGATGCGTGAAAATGGTACTGCTACTTCTGCTCAAATTTCAATGGCAAAGCGAAATAATGTGGATATGGCTTTAAAAATTGCGCGAGACGCAAGACAAATGTTAGGTGGAATGGGAATTAGTGGGGAATATTCAATCATGAGACACATGATGAATTTAGAAAGTGTGGTTACGTATGAAGGAACACACGATATTCACTTATTAATCACAGGATTTGACATTACTGGATTGAACGCTTTCAAATAAAAAGAAAGCTTTTTAAGAGGCTTTTTTTAATAAATCAAACATTGGGCAACGTTTACAACGCTTGCCCTTTTTAAATTTATCGCAGCACTTACTTTTACAGTTTTTCGCTACTTTACTCTTTTTCTTATGAGATTTTTTTTGAATTGGTTCTATATCGACTAAAAAAGACATACAATTAGATTATCATATTCAGCTGCAAATATAATTATTTATATTTAATCTAAATAAAAAAATAATCTATGAGAAGATATATTAGGAAGACTTTTTAACTTTAGAAAGTTTGGGAAATCCCTTTTTAGGTTTGTGGAAGTTATTTTAACTACTAAATGAGACCCCCTAATTTCTCAATTTAATACATAACTAACTTTTATATTTCTCTAAGTTTCCTCAGCAACACTAAAAAAAAGGGAGTAGCATAAGAATGATCTCCCTTTTATCTAATAGAATAATACTATTATAATGAGATTCCCCTAAACCTCAATATGTTTTGTGCTAAATTAAAATATATCTCAAGAGAAGGATAAGAATAAACATTACTTGTGTTACGGTTTTACCGTAATTATTATACGTGCGTTATTAGCAAGCTGCTCTACAGGCTGCTAAATTTGCGGAACAATTAGGTGCTCCATCCTCTCTGCAATCTGCAAAATCTTGTCTACAATTGATAATACAGCTACTTGCACCACCATTAATTGATTGTTGCACAGATTTAGTTACTATTTGAACTCCTTGTAATTTTAAAATGTTTTTTAACATGATCTAAAGTTTTTGGTTAATTGTTCAAATTACAACAACAAAAGAGGATTTAATTACGGTGTTACCTTAGTTTACAGTAAGGGGTAAAGAAGTTCTTTTCTAAATAAGAATATTATTCTACTGAACTGCAGCAGATTTTAAAAAAAGTTTAACGCATAAAAAAACCCTTCAAAATCAAAAAGATTCAAAAGGGCTTTAGTACTCGAGGCGGGACTTGAACCCGCACGACCCAAGGGTCATTGGATTTTAAGTCCAACGTGTCTACCAATTCCACCACTCGAGCGTGGATTCTATATAGAGCGAAAAACGGGGCTCGAACCCGCGACCTCAACCTTGGCAAGGTTGCGCTCTACCAGCTGAGCTATTTTCGCAATTTGTTAAAGAGCGTGCAATACTGCTACTGTATTGCGGATGCAAATTTAAAACATTTCTTTTAATACCAAAACGTTTTGAAGAAAAAGAATGAATTATTTTTTAATCCACTAAGTATCAATCACTTTTTTTTGGGCAACAACATGCGTTTGATCTCATTCAGCTTCATTAATGCTTCTACGGGCGTTAACGTATCAATGTCCGTCATGAGGATTTCTTGCTTGATTTCTTCCAATAACGGATCGTCCATATTGAAAAAACTCAACTGCATATCGTTTTCCACACCTTTTAAATCATCCGCAAGTTCTTCGCTTGAATGTGATTTTTCTAATCGTTTTAAAATTTTATTGGCTTTATGAATGACTTGTTGCGGCATTCCTGCCATTTTTGCCACGTGAATTCCAAAACTGTGTTCGCTTCCACCTTTGACCAATTTTCGCAAGAACAAGACCGTATTTTTTAATTCTTTCACAGACACATTGTAATTCTTGATCCGGTCAAAAATCTCCGTCATTTCATTTAATTCATGATAATGTGTTGCAAACAACGTTTTCGCACGCGATGGATGTTCGTGCAAATATTCGGAAATTGCCCACGCAATCGAAATTCCGTCGTACGTACTCGTTCCACGACCAATTTCATCTAAAAGTATCAAACTACGCGCGGAAACATTATTCAAAATAGAAGCCGTTTCGTTCATCTCTACCATAAAAGTAGATTCGCCCATCGAAATATTATCACTCGCGCCCACACGGGTAAATATTTTATCCACCAAACCGATTCTAGCGGATGCTGCGGGCACAAAACTTCCCATTTGCGCCAAGAGTACAATCAATGCTGTTTGACGCAATATAGCCGATTTACCACTCATATTCGGACCCGTAATCATAATGATTTGTTGCGAATCTCTATCCAAATACACATCATTGGCAATATAACTTTCGCCAATAGGCAATTGTTGCTCAATCACGGGATGACGCCCATTTTTGATTTCCAAATCAAACGTATCATCAATTTCAGGATAGACATATTTGTTTGCTTTCGCCAGTGTTGCAAATCCACACAAACAATCCAACTTTGCAACGATATTTGCATTTTGCTGAACAGCTTTGATATATTGATTGATCCAAACGACTAAATCTGCAAACAACTCCTGCTCTATTTGCATGATTTTTTCCTCTGCACCCAAAATCTTCGTTTCGTATTCTTTGAGTTCTTCCGTAATATAACGCTCGGCATTCACTAAAGTCTGCTTTCGCGTCCATGCTTCTGGAACTTTGGCTTTATGTGTATTTCGAACTTCTATATAATAACCAAATACATTATTTGACGCTATTTTTAAAGAGGTAATTCCAGTAATTTCACTTTCACGCTCCAACATTTTATCTAGGTAATCCTTTCCAGAGAATGCAATTGCGCGTAATTCATCTAACTGTTCCGAAAAACCATTGGCAATCGTGCTTCCTTTTAAAATATTAACTGGAGCATCTTCGTTTAAGGTTTCTTTAATTTTTGAACGCAGTAATTCACATTCATGAATGGTATCGCCAATAACTTTTAATGCTTCATTTTTACTCGCACTTGTAATTTTTTTGATGGGAACGATCGCTTCGAGCGAATTTTTTAATTGAATGACTTCTCTTGGCGAGACTTTTCCCGTGGCGACTTTAGAAATCAAGCGTTCAATATCGCTAATATGTCGAATGTGCTGTTGAATTCTGCCTAATTCTTCTGGCTGATGCAACAGGTAATTCACGACTTCGTGACGTTGTTTTATTTTTTGACTGTTCTTTAACGGCAATGCCAACCAACGTTTCAGCAAACGTCCGCCCATCGGCGAAATTGTTTTATCAATGACATTAATCAACGTAATCGCATTCAACGATGTAGAAGCGTATAATTCTAAGTTTCTAACTGTAAATCGATCCATCCACACATATTCGTCTTCCGCAATTCGGGCAATCGAAGTAATGTGTTGTAACTTGTTATGTCGTGTTTCCGATAAGTAATGTAAAATTGCACCCGAAGCGATAATTCCTTCGGCTAAATCTTCAATTCCGAATCCTTTTAGCGAAGTTGTATCAAAATGTGTCGTGAGTTTTTCCTGTGCGTAATCATCTTTAAAAACCCAATCTTCTATATAGAATACATGAAGATTCGTTCCAAAAGTATCTGCAAATTCCAACTTTTTTTGCTTTGGAATAAGAATTTCGCTGGGTCTGAAGTTTTGCAATAACTTATCAATATATTCTGCGTTCCCTTGCGTCGTCATGAATTCTCCCGTAGAAACATCTAAAAAAGAAACTCCTACTAATTTTTTCCCATAATGAACGGCACACAAAAAGTTATTTATTTTGGCTTGCAATACTTCATCACTAAACGCAACTCCGGGCGTTATTAATTCCGTGACACCACGTTTTACAATGGTTTTAGTTTGTTTTGGATCTTCTAATTGATCACATATAGCAACGCGCTCACCTGCTTTGACAAGTTTGGGCAAATATGTATTTAGGGAATGATGCGGAAATCCTGCGAGTTCTACATTGTCACCACCATTATTTCGATGTGTGAGTACAATTCCTAGAATATTGGCTGCTTTTACTGCATCTGATCCAAAAGTTTCGTAAAAATCTCCGACTCTAAATAATAACAAAGCATCAGGATACTTGGTTTTGATACCATTGTATTGCTTCATCAAAGGAGTTACTTTTTTCGCGGTGCTTTTTGCCAATGTTTGCTATTTTTAATGTTATTTTTGCAGAAATGTTACTTGCGAATTTAATTAAATTCAAGGAAATCTCACGAATTACCTATGAGAAAACTTAAAAATAGTGAACTAAGCCGATTAAGTGTGGATGAATTCAAATCATCTCAAAAAACATCCATGATTATTATTCTTGATAATATTCGCAGTTTAAACAATATTGGCTCAGTGTTTCGGACGAGTGATGCGTTCTTAATTGAGAAGGTGTTTTTATGCGGAATCACTGCAAAACCGCCACATAAAGACATTCATAGAACAGCGCTTGGCGCGACAGATTCCGTGGCTTGGGAACACAGAGAAGATACGTTAGAATTAGTAAAAGAACTCCAAGAAAAAGGCGTAAAAATTGCTTCCATTGAACAAGCTGAAAATGCTGTGATGTTAAATGATTTTCGACCTTCAAAGGGAAAAACCTACGCGCTTATTTTCGGAAACGAAGTCAAAGGCGTGCAACAAGAAGTCGTTTCAGCAAGCGATTATGTGATTGAAATTCCACAATTTGGCACCAAACATTCACTCAATATTTCTGTAAGTGTTGGTGTTGTCGTTTGGGATGTGTTTTCGAAGTTGAATCGTTAGACTTCGAGAGCCTCAGTCTATTTTAATTGCTAGACTTACATAGATAATCAGAACGTCACTTCGAGTGCCAAATCTGTGATTTGTTGTATCGAGAAGTAATTTAATTTCAAAGGAGTTCTCGATACAAATTTGTTTCACAAATTCACTCGAACTGACGTTAGAACTATCGAGTCCGCGAGAAAAATCTAAAAAGTCCAACAATCCAAAAGCAAAGCGTTCAAAAAAAAGTAGGCTGAGCGGAGTCGAAGTCTACCCTTCATGAATTTCCGAAATGATCTTTTGATAATCATTGGCATTTGCCACAAAATCCAACTCAGAAACATCAATGATTTTAACGTTTAAATCTGTATGTGTTCGGATGAATTCTAAATAGCCATTGTTGATTTTATCCAGATATTCAGAAGGAATTTTTTGTTCGTAATCGCGTCCACGCTTTTTAATATTTCGCAATAATCGATCGGTATTTTGATAGAGATACACGTACAAATCTGGTTTTGGGATTTCACTATACATAATATCAAACAACTTTCGATACAGTTTGAATTCATCTTGTTGTAGGGTGACTTTGGCAAAAATCAAGGATTTGAAGATGTCGTAATCCGAAACAATAAAATCTTTAAATAAATCTAATTGTGATAAATCATCTGAAATTTGCTGATACCGATCTGCCAAAAACGACATTTCCAACGGAAACGCATAGCGCATATTATCTTCGTAGAATTTTGGTAAAAACGGATTGTCAGCAAACCGTTCTAAAATTAGTTTCCCATTGAATTCTTCAGCAATTTTTGTCGCTAAGGAAGTTTTTCCAGCGCCAATATTTCCTTCGATAGCAACATAGTTAAATCGAGAAAAATCCTTTTTCCCATTCGGATTTTGTAAGGTTTCCTCACTTTTTTCAATTCCGTCTTCAGCAAGAACTTCATTGAGTTGCAAAACTGTTTTTTTAAGTATTGGATGAATTTTACTCGGTGCAATATCACACAAAGGCTGCATGACAAATTTACGTTCGTGCGCTAATGGATGTGGCAATTGCAACAAGTCCGTTTTTAGGATTTCATCTTCATAAAAAATAATATCAATATCAATAATCCGATCTTGATAGCCTTTTCCAGTATTTCTAACGCGTCCAAGCGCGGTTTCAATTTCCAAAATTTTTATCATTGCATCCGCGGGAGACAATTCTGTGTGTAAACACAAACAGGCATTGTAAAATTTGCCACCTTCAAAACCCCAAGATGGTGTTTCGTATATAGCAGAAACTTTTACTACACGTCCAACTTCGGCGGAAAGCTTCTGTACAGTCTGCTGTAAATGTGCGCGTCTGTCGCCAACATTACTTCCGATAGATATATATGTAGTGTGTAACAAGTTTGGATGCAATTGAATAAGTTTTTTTTACTAAAAAAGCTGCGCCAAATATAGTCAAAATATACGGATCAGATTCTTAAAAACTTCCGTTTACGTATGTTTTTAATTGTTAGGAAATGAAAAAAAGAACTTCTTTTTCGGTTTGAAAGTTGAGTAGCTATTAATTTGATAAAAAGTGTAACATTTTCATATAAAGACACACTTACTTTCTAATTGTTCAATTAATAAATACTTTTGCACAAAGTTAACTAAATATAAATGTTATGAATTTTTTAAAACGTGTACTTTCTACAGTGGTCGGAATCGGGGTTTTCTTTGCCTTGTGTTTTCTACTATTGCTTTTTTTCATTTTCATGAGCGCTGGCTCGGATAAAGATATGGTTATTGTAAAAAGTAATTCTATTTTAGAATTAAACTTAGACCTACCAATCAACGATTATGCTGGGAAATACGATTATGGAGATTTATCTTTTTTTCCAAATGAACCACGATATGACGGATTGTTCAATATTATTGATGCTATCAATTATGCTGCTACGGATAGTAAAATCAAAGGGATTTCTATCAAAAATAATGAAATTCAGGCTGGAATGGCACAGACAAAAGCGTTGCGTGATGCGCTAGTTGACTTTAAAGAATCGGGCAAATTCATCGTTTCCTACGGTGATTATTATTCTCAAAAAGATTATTACTTAAACTCAGTAGCGGATACCATTTATGTAAATCCTGTTGGCGGATTGGATTTTAAAGGATTGGCAATGGAACGCATGTATTACAAAGATTTTCAAGAAAAGTATGGGGTGAAAATGGAAGTGGTACGCCACGGAAAATATAAAAGTGCTGTAGAAGGTTATTTAAACCAAGAAATGAGCGAAGCCAATAGAGAGCAAATTTCTGTGTTCTTACTATCTATTTGGGATGAAATGAAGAAAGAAATCGGCGCAAGCAGAAACATGACTCCTGAACAATTAAATATCTTAGCAGACGAATTGGCCGGACGTACCGCAGAACTCGCCTTAACTTCTAAATTGATTGATAAAATTGGCTATGAAGACCAATACGAAGCAGGAATTCAACATGCGCTAGGAGCCAATAGTGATGTGAATAGAGTGAATATTTATGACTACGCTGAATATGCTGGAAAAAAATCAATCGTAAAGAAAAGTGATGATAAAATTGCAGTGATTTATGCACAAGGACAAATTATGTATGCAGAAGGCGATGAAACATTCATCGGACAAGGTGTGATCAATAAAGCATTGAAAGAAGCCAGAGAAGATGAAAAAGTAAAAGCCATTGTACTACGTGTCAATTCTCCAGGTGGAAGTGCCTTGGCAAGTGAATTAATTTGGAGAGAAATTGAGTTAACGAAGAAAATAAAGCCCGTGATTGTTTCTATGGGCGATTTGGCAGCTTCTGGCGGATATTACATCGCGTGTAATGCAGATAAGATTTTTGCCGAACCAAATACCATCACAGGAAGTATTGGTGTTTTTGGAACCATTCCAAACATGCACAAACTCGCAGAAGATTTAGGCATCAATGCAGAACAAGTAGGCACCAACAAAAATGCTGCTGGTTATAGTGTTTTTGAACCAATGACAGACGAACAACGTGCACTCATTAAAGAAGGTATTGAAGATATTTACGATTTGTTTACACAACGTGTTGCGGACGGACGTGGCATGACACAAGTGGCGGTTGATTCTATTGCGCAAGGACGTGTTTGGACAGGAAATGATGCTATTAAAATTGGGTTAGTTGACGAAATTGGCGGATTGGACATGGCCATACAAGCTGCTGCAGATGCTGCTGATATGACCAATTATAAAATTAAAGAATTACCAATCTACGAAAAAGATTTACAAAGTATTTTAAATCAATATACAGGTGGATGGATTCAAACGAAAGAGGAACTCATGCGAGAAGAATTGGGCGATGAAAACTACCTTTTGCTTCAAAAAATGAAGAAACTCACACAAATGCAAGGGCCACAATTATTGTTGCCTTATGAAATTGAGATTAAATAAATTTGTTAGTTAATTTAATCACAAGAAAAAGCCTTTCCATTGCTGGAAAGGCTTTTTTACATTAAATGTATTACAACGTATTATAAACACCAGCAAAAAGATCCGCCTCCTAATATAATAGAAATTGGACGATCACAGGTTCTATTGTTAGATCCTCCTACTACTTTTGTTTGAGTAGAGTTATCAATAGCTGAAATAGATTTCTTGTTTAACTTTAAACTTTTTAAATTTTGTTTTTTCATAATAATAAAATTTTTGTGATTAATATTGAAGCAAATCTACATTCAGAAATAGTCAAATCAAAAGACTTATAGTCAGCCATTTATAAATGACGACTCGTAATTTATAAATAACGATTCCTAATAATTTGTTTATTAGATTACTTATGTTTCTTGTATTTTCAGAATGGAGTATGCCATTTTTTTTAAGGTATCAAAAAGCACTCAAAAGGAAAGTTTAGTATCTTTGCATCATGACCATAGCCGACAAAAAACTCGCCGCAAAAATCTATCTGTATTTAGCGGCATTATTTATTACTTCTTTGGTAGTTTCAAATCTAATTTTTCAGAAATTCTTCTATTGGTATCCGTTTGAAATGGAAGTTTTTGGTGAAAAATTATTTAAAATTTCTGTGGGATTGTTACCGTATCCAATTACGTTTTTAATTACGGACGCCATTTCAGAGATTTATGGTAAAAAGAAAGCCAATCAAGTAGTGATTGCGGGGATTTTCGCTTCCTTTTTCTCGTTAGGAATTATTTACATTTCTAAAAGTGTTCCTGCATTACCAAACTCACCTGTGAATGACGAAACCTTTACCAATGTATTCGGAAATGCACCATTAGCCGTTTTTGCGTCCATGCTTTCGTACTTATTTGCACAATTTGTAGACATTCAATTGTATCACTTTTGGAAGAAATTAACCAAAGGAAAACATTTATGGTTACGAAACAACTTTTCTACGTTCGCTTCTCAATTTGTAGATACGTTTTCAGTAATTACCTTATTGTGTTCGTTTGGAATTTTACCTTGGGACATTTATTTAGGATTGTTAATCAGCGGATTTCTATTCAAAGTATTAGTCGCTTTTATAGATACACCTTTTTTATATTTGATAGTTTATTTCTTCAGAAGACGTTTTGGCTTGGAAATTGGAGAGGAGATTGACCTAGATGATTACGCTGAAAATTTATCATCCTCTTAACAGTGTTTTTGAGAAAATTCACTTTATTTATTTATAGAAAAAAATGCACCAATGAAAGTGAAAAAAGTATTAAAAATTACTGGAATTACCTTGTTAGTTTGCGTCGTGCTATTAGCCGCAGCTCCTTTTTTGTTTAAAGACAAAATCATTGCGATGGTAAAAGAAACCATCAATGAAAATGTAAATGCACGCGTAGATTTTGCAAATGCCGACGTGAGTTTCTTTCGAAATTTTCCAAAAGCTTCTATTATTTTAACAGACCTTTCAGTCATCAACAATGCGCCTTTTGAAAACGATACGCTTTTTTACGGAAAAGAAGTTGCCGTCACAACTGCCATTGGCGAACTTTTTAAAGGACCAAATGAAGCCATTCAGATTTATAGTTTTACCATTGATAACGCCAAACTGAACATTCAGGTGAATGAAAACGGAACTGCAAATTACGATATTGCAAAACCGAACGAAACACCTAAAACAGCTGAGAATGGTACAGAAAATTCCGATTTTAAATTCAAAATAGACAATTATCATATTTTCAATACAGACATTACGTATTCCGATGTAAAAAGTAAAACGGAGTTAACAGTTACGAACTTACAGCATCAAGGTTTTGGCGATTTTTCATTAGAGAAATCTGAATTAGACACCAAAACAAATGCGCTAGTTTCTTTTGCTTTTGATGATATGAAATACATCAATCAACAACAAATTACATTAGATGCTTTAATTGGCATGGATTTGACCACAAATACCTATACCTTTTTAGAAAATGAAGCCTTGATCAATCAGTTACCTTTAACCTTTGATGGTTTTGTAAAAGTAAATGCTGATTCGCAAGAAATTCAGTTGAAATTACAAACGCCTTCTTCCGATTTTAAAAACTTTTTAGCTGTCATTCCAGAAGCGTACGCAAAGAATATTTCCGACGTAAAAACATCTGGAAACTTTGAAGTTTCAGGAAAAATAAAAGGAATTTCAAATACAGAGAGAATTCCAACTATTGATATTAAAATTACATCAAACAATGCGTCTTTTAAATATCCTGATTTGCCAAAAAGTGTTGAAAACATCAACATGGATGTACAGTTAAAAAATACCACTGGAAAAACAGCAGATACTTATATAGATATTAACAATGTCGCTTTTAAAATTGATGAAGATTCATTTCGTGGAAACGGAACACTTTCACAATTGACCACAAATCCGAAAGTAAATGCTACGGTGGTTGGAAAGTTAAATTTAGGTAACATTTCCAAAGCATATCCAATTGAATTAAATAAAGAATTGAGCGGGATTTTAGATGCAAACTTGACGACCAATTTTGACATGAAGGCGATTCAAGGTAAAAAATATGATCGCATCAAAAATAATGGAAACTTAAAAATAACTGATTTTTTGTTTTCTTCGAAAGATGTGGTAAATCCGTTAGCCATTTCGGAAGCTAGGATTGATTTTATCCCGGAACGAATAACCTTGAAAAAGTTTGATGCTTCAAGTGGAAAGACTGATTTTAACGCCACAGGAACCATTGAAAATTTACTAGGTTTTCTATTTGATGAAGGAAAATTAAAAGGAAATTTCAATGTAAATTCTAATGCGTTTTACGTGAATGATTTTATGGTGGCGAGTGCAGAAGGAAGCGAAAACAAAAATACGGAAGTTGAAAAAGGAGAAGCTTTAAAAATTCCTGCGTTTTTAGATTGTACTATCAATGTGAATTCAAAAAAGGTATATTACGATACTATTGAGCTAGATAATGTAAAAGGAAGTTTACTTTTAGATGATGGTGAAGCTATTTTAAACAATGTAACTTCTGATTTGTTTGACGGAAAAATAAAAATGAACGGATTGGTTTCTACCAAAAAAGACATCCCAACGTTTGCGATGGATGTAGACATGAGTTCGTTTGATTTATCAAAATCATTTAACGGATTAGAGTTGCTACAAACCATTGCGCCAATTGCGAAAGCTTTAGACGGAAAGTTGAACACCATTATTTCTCTGAAAGGTGATTTAAGCGAAAGCTATACACCAAATTTGAAAACTATTTCGGGAAATGCCTTTGCAGAATTACTCACCACAACCTTGAATTCGAATAACATAGCTTTTTTCAATACGATTAATGAAAAACTCAGTTTTATTGACCTGAATAAGATTAATATTGAAGATATAAAGGCAAAATTATCTTTTGACAATGGAAAAGTGAGCGTAAAACCTTTTTCGTTTGATTATAAAGATATTAAAATTACGGTGGCAGGAAGTCACGGATTTGATCAATCTTTAAATTATGATGCAACCTTTGAAATTCCTGCAAAATACTTAGGTCCGGAAGTGACGAAACTGCTATCTGAAATAAAATCTGAAGAAGCAAAAAACATTACTATTCCTGTATCTACGAAGATTACTGGAAACTTTACAAATCCAAATTTCACGACAGATTTGGCAAGTGCCACCACTGATTTGATTACAAAGTTAGCCAAAGTAAAAGCACAAGAAGCATTGGGAAGTATTGATACAGGAAACGATGCTGTAAATGATATTTTGGGCGGTTTGATTAAAGGAAATAGCACGCAAAAAGATTCTACAGTAACGACTCCAAGTACAACAACGGATGAAGTAACTAGTGTGATTAATGGATTTTTGAACAATCGCAAAAAGAAAAAAGAAGCGGAAGCGAAGGCTAAAGCCGAAGCAGCGGCGAGAAAGCAACAGGAAAAGGCGAAAGATACTGTGAAGTCAATTTGATGATTTGAAGATGTGTTAATTTGACAATTTGAAGATGGTTTGATTTGAAAATGAATGGGCATCGTAATTTATATTCCTAGTCTGACTTTCAATATTTTCACCATTAAATGATATTGGTTTTTGATAAAACCTTTTATATTCATGTGAACATAAAAAAATTAGAATTATAAACGCTGTTTTTCAGATAATTACTGTTTAGTCTTTGTTCTATAATCTAATAGCGCAGCGGTCTTGTATCTTTTTAATCGTTCAATTTTTAAATTATTTAACCAAAAATGTAATGTTCTCATAAAACTTCCTACCAATAGCACATGGATTTTTTAATATACTTCGCAGTTGGTGTTTTGGTAACGTTTGTAGGTGCTATTCCTTTGGGAACGGTTAATATTTCAGTAATTAACACCACTTTACGTGTCGATGCGCACAACGCGATGAAAATTGCATTAACTGCCGGAATTGCAGAAATCATCATTTCTTTTTACGCACTACATTGTAGTATGATGGTTGCTGAATTTATTGATATGAATCAATGGATTCAAGTGACGATAGCCATAGTGTTATTTTTAATTGGCGGTTTTTTATTTTTCAAAAAAAAGAAAGAGGAAACGACCAAAAAAAAGCGTAAAACTTCAGAATACATTACTGGATTATTTCTTGGGTTACTGAATCCGCCAGTTTTGATTTATTGGATTTTCATGATTTCCTATTTGAATAAAAACGCGTTTCAATTGAATATGAATACTTCATTGACAATTTTGTTTGTGTTTTTTGCAGGTGTGTATTTAGGAAAGTTATTGACACTTTATGGATATAGCAGATTTAGCATTTTGATTAAAAATAAAGTGCAAAATATTGCAGCTATCATCAATCGGGTGATTGGCGTGTTGTTGTTTGTGATTGGTTGTGTGCAACTGGTGAAGTATATGATTGGTTAAGATAGTATTGAGAAGTTAGTAGTAAGCTTTAGAGTAAAAAATTAACCTGTTTCTTCAAACAGATTACTTCGCTATCGCTCGTAATATCATAGTTTTTAGCACATGCACGAACAGTTTAGCTTCTTTGTGGATACAAGTTTGAAAACTCGCGTTAGCCATGAGAAAAATTATCAAATTGATACATTTTCAAATTGATACATTTTCAAATTAACACATTATGAAATTGTAAGATTCACCACCAAACCTTCATTTCCGCGAATATTGAAAACCGTATCATCTTCAAAAATTAAATATTGCCCTTTGATACCTTTGAGAATACCTGAATAATTTTGTGTTTTGATAAGATTTAAGCTTTTTACTTTATCTGGATAGGAAAGCACTGGGAAATCAAGTGCTACCACTTCTCTATTGTTTACATAATAGGATTGTGCTTCTTCGGGAATGAATTGTTTTAGTGCTTCTTTTTTGGCTAATAAATCGACATCTTCATTCAAATTTTGAAGCATTCTTCGCCAATTCGTTTTATCGGATACAAATGATTTTAAGGCAACTTCCGTGATTCCAGCTAAATATCGGTTGGGCACTTCTACAATTTCTACCGCTTTTATTGCACCTTGGTCTATCCATCGTGTAGGCACTTGTCGTTTACGTGTAACACCCACTTTTATTTCACTTGATAATGCCAAGTATACAATATGCGGTTGCAGTTGTACTTTTTTTTCATATTCCAAATCGCGGTCTTCTATATTTAAATGTGCCGTACTCAATTCTGGACGCATAATCCAATCGCCAGCAGTCGGTATTTCAAAAAAACAGCTTTTACAGAATCCTTGACGGTAGATTTCTTTGTTTAAATGACAATTTAAGCATTCAAATTTTTCAAAATTTAATGTCAGTGTTTTATTCAGTAATTGGTTCATATTCAGGAAATCATCTTCAAAATTCAGGTAATACTGAATAGGTTTTCCAAACTCAGTTTGCATTTTTGTTAAAACACCTTGATACATCATTAAAGTTTTTTGCTATTTTTATTCACTTAAAGTATGATTGCTTCCTAAGAAGATCGTTGACGAAAGTAAAAAACTTTTTGCGAGTAGCCATATTTTATCAACTAAAATCACAACCAAATAACCAAAATACAATGCCGATACCATTAGTAAATTCTATCGCTTCTTGGTTTTTAAAAAAACGGATCCATCAGATCGAGCTTTTTTTAAACAACCCTAATGAAGTACAGTTAGAGTTATTGATGTCTTTGATAAATACGGCGAAAAAAACAGAAATTGGAAAACAATACGATTTTCCAACGATTACTAATTATAAAACATTTACCGAGCGGATTCCGGTGACTTCTTATGAGGACATTCAACCAATGATTGAACGTTCCCGCAAAGGAGAACCGAATATTTTTTGGCCTACATCAATTCGTTGGTTTGCAAAATCGAGCGGAACTACCAACGCAAAAAGTAAATTTATTCCAGTTAGTCAAGAATCGTTAGAATTATGTCATTATGCAGCCAGCAAAGATTTGTTGTCGATGTATTTGAATAATAATGAAGGCTCACAAATGTTTAATGGAAAGAGTTTACGTTTAGGCGGAAGCAAAGAATTGTACGAACAAAATGGAACGTATTTTGGTGATTTGTCCGCTATTTTGATTGATAATTTACCGCTTTGGGCAGAATTTAGCAGTACACCCAGTAATAAAGTGTCTTTGATGGGCGATTGGGAAGTGAAGATTGACGCCATTATTAATGAAACACTTCGTGAAAATGTTACCAGTTTGGCGGGCGTTCCTTCATGGATGTTAGTTTTATTAAATGAAGTGTTGAAGCAAACTCAAAAAGCAAATTTGTTTGAAGTTTGGGAAAATTTAGAAGTGTATTTTCATGGTGGCGTA
The DNA here is from genome assembly GCA_964351775.1 of uncultured Kordia sp. GTDB lineage: Bacteria > Bacteroidota > Bacteroidia > Flavobacteriales > Flavobacteriaceae > Kordia. Next base: position 29,157 of record CAYGPQ010000015.1, read on the forward strand.
AGTTTTGGACCTTATGAAGAACAGTATCGAAATTTATTACCTAAACCTGAATTTAAGTATTACGAAATTTACAATGCTTCGGAAGGTTTCTTTGCCATTCAAGATCGAAATGATTCTAGCGAACTCCTATTAATGCTCGATTATGGTATTTTTTATGAATTTATTCCGATGGATACCTATCATACACTCGACCCAAAAGTAATTCCGTTATCGGATGTTGAAATTGGACAAAATTATGCCGTTATTATCACGACCAATGCCGGTTTGTGGCGTTATAAAATTGGGGACACTGTTCGCTTTACCTCTGTGAGTCCTTATCGAATTAAAGTCACTGGACGCACCAAACATCATATCAATGTTTTTGGTGAAGAATTGATTATTGAAAACGCGAAAGACGCGTTGAAAAGAGTTTGTATTGCTACCAAATCAGAAATTGTTGAGTATACCGCTGGTCCAATTTTTATGCATGATGGTGAAAAAGGCGCACACGAATGGATTATTGAGTTTAAAAAAGCGCCTGATAACATAGAGGAATTTGCATTTTTATTGGATGAAGCGCTGCAAAATATAAATTCTGATTACGAAGCAAAGCGCTTTAATAATTTAACCTTAAATAGTCTAAAATTGCACGTAGCTCGACACGGATTATTTTACGATTGGTTAAAAAAGAAAGACAAACTTGGTGGTCAGCATAAAATACCTCGATTGTCCAATCAACGAATTTATTTGGACGAATTACTTCAGATGAATCGCATACAGTAGCCTCTTTTAAATCAGGCTAGTACACTATTTTACAGGGGAAAATACCTGTTTTTGTGTCCATCAATCTTCCATAATTTTCAAGTCATCGAATTTTCAAGTCATTTGACTAATAAAATACAGGTAACTATTTTGCTGCTTTATCTTTACGTTATCAGATTATTAACAATAGTACAATACCCAATTTTAAAATGAAAAAGTTCACACCTACGCTGCTGATTCTTTTAGCAGTTTTCACAGTGACTTTCGCAAATGCACAAGGGCCAGAGGCAGCGATTGAAACTAGTGATTATTTCGGAGACGTATCAACTAAAGAAGTTGAAAACAGAGCAATCAAAGCATTGGATCCTAACGGATTCATGTACGAATTCAAAAATCTTAATATCAACACAGAATATTCTGAGCATGCAACCGCATTCTTCAGAGATAAAGTGATTGTTTCTTCTTCAAAAAGAATTGGAGCTTTAAGAAGTAAAGAAGAAGGTTTCTACAACTTATATTGCGGAGACTTGAATCAAAAAGGAGATATTCAGAATTTAGTAAATTTCTCAAGAGCTATCAACACAAAAGAACACAGTGAAGGTTCTGTTGCGTTATCTAATGCACAAGATATTGTATTTTTTACGCGAAGTGTAGAGGAAAATGGACAGCACAATTTAAAGATTTTCAGAGCTGAGATGATCGAATACCAGTGGACAAACTTTGAAATGTTACCATTTAATGTTGAAGGATACGCTATCGAGAATCCTGTATTATCTTCCGACGATAAAACCATTTACTTTTCTGCAAACCTTCCTGGATCAATAGGTGGATACGATTTATTTTCCGTATCTATTAATGAAGACGGAACATATAGCGCTCCTAAAAACTTAGGAAGCGAAATCAATACGCATAAAGACGAAAAATTCCCTTACATCATGGGAGATAACAGTGCTTTGTACTTTTCTTCTAACGGACACTATAACTTAGGAGGTTTAGATATATTTGAAAGTAAAATTATTGACGGAAAGTTAAATTACCCTGTAAATATGGGAAGTTCTTTAAACAGTCCTGAAGATGATTTCGGATTTTTAATGGATCAATCAAATTCTGGTTTCTTCACTTCTAACAGAGCTGGTGGAAAAGGGGGAAATGATATCTATTATTTCAAAAGAGAAAAGACAACACAATCACTACAAGGAACTATTGTTGATTCTAAAACAAATATGGTGTTGCCAAATGCTACGGTAACTGTTGTTGACGCTTACGGTCGTATAGTTGAAAAAATTACTACGGACAATCAAGGTGTATTTACAACTACTGTAATTCCTTATAACTCGTATACATTACATGCTTCTAAAGACGGTTTCATCGAAACTGACGAAGAATTTGAATCGTTTAGAGGTGATGATTTTAAGCACAAGATGACGATTAAGTTACCACAAGCGAAAGCTGAAATCGTAGTAGAAGACGAAAAATTAGTGATCAAAATAGAAGATATTTATTTCGATTATAATAAATGGGTCATCAAAGATGAGTCTACATTATCTTTAAACAAGATTGTTGACGTATTGAATGAGAGTCCAGAAATGAAAATTGAGATCAACGCGCATTCTGATACCAGAGGTAGTGCAAACTACAACTACAAGTTATCAAATAAGAGAGCGGCAGCTGCAAAAGCATATTTAATTGCTAACGGCGTGGACGCAAAGCGTTTGGTTTCCAAAGGATATGGAGAAACACAACCAAAAGAAGATTGTGGAACTACATGTTCTGAAGTACAGCACAATACAAACCGTAGAATCGAGTTTGTGATTGTAAAGTAAGATTGTAAATAAACTGATATTATTGCCCAATGAAAGAGTGCTCGTTTGAGCACTCTTTTTTTAGTTATACTAATAAGTTTCCTTTTTGAACTCAACGAAATTTTACTCCTGTAATTAAAACTTCAAACGGAATATTTTTTGCGATATGAACGAAACATTCTTCAGGTGCAGAACTATCTTCCATTGCGAATGCTTCATTGCATTTTTTAGAATCTTTGTAGCCTGTAATTGCATAGATAGACCAATAAATAGAAATACTTAATGTTCTGTTTTCGGATGTGAATGTAACGCCTTTGCCTCGCAAACTACTAGAAGGCGTTTGTGGATGCACATTCCAACCAACGGAAGGTATGTTATTATATATTTTGCTGAATGATACATAACTGAAATATTTTTGCAAACTGTCGTTATGTGCGGTTATTTCTTTTAAAGGCTTCGCGAATTTTAATTGAATTTTCATGCCTTTGTATACTACTTCAATGAGATCATTTTCTTCTTCTGGACGTTCAGGATGATATCGGGTGATTATTGCAGCTACTTGTGTTCCATCCAACTTTATTACATATTTTTCAGCATTTTCAGTCTGCCAAGCATGTATGCTCTTCGTAATATCATTTTTGGACAATTGCGCATTGCCTGTATATACAAAGAACAGTGATCCTAAAAAAAGGAGAAGTGTTTTGGGAAGTGCTACTATTGGTTTCATCACCACAATATAGATTTTTATTTCTTTTATGTAAACAAAAAAAAGTCCTTTTCAGGACTTTTAAAAATAGTTCATTTATTTTATAAACGCATCTTATTTGCTACTAGCTTTCTTTTCCAACATCTTTTTGTAACGACCATTTCCAACATAGGTATAAATTAATTCTGATAAGTAGAACCGATTGTGTCTCCACGAATCGCCTAAGCGCACTACGATGAGGTTTTCTGCTGGATTTACATATACATACTGCCCAAGAATTCCTAACGCGTTGTAATCGTCTCCTTGGAAGTACGAAACATATCTGCCGCTTTTTAGTTTTTTTGCACTTATAAATTGTTTCCCATTCGCTTTTGCATATACTTTCCCTTCTGCTTCCGTATCAAATACATCATAGTGCGAACTTGTCCACCACTTGTTTTTGTACCCAAAGTGATCATTGATTTTTTTTCCGCTATTCGTTTTAGCAACCCAAGCTTCAGGTACAACCTGAACACCGTTGTATTTTCCACCGTTTAAGTATAAGCGTCCAAATTTTGCAAAGTCTTCCGAAGTTGCGTTTAAACAACAAAACGCTTTGACCATTTTATTGCTTTCGCTGTCAACTGTCCACGTTGCGTCAGATTTCATTCCTAAAGGTTTCCATATTTTTTCAGATAGGTATGCTTCTAAAGGCATTTTTGTCACACGTTCTAAGATGACACCTAAAATTTGTGTATCAATACTTCTATAGTTAAAACGTCCTGGCGCTTCTGCAATGGTCATTCCGTTGGTTATTTTGGAGCGAATATCAGTTCCGTAGTATAAACGCGCCATTCCTGTGAATGGATTGATCCGCGGATATTCGTCAAACTTGATGCCGCTCTGCATGTTGAGCAAATGTTTTACCGTAATGTTCGCAAAGTCTTTATCTTGTTTTAGTAATTCGGGTATATAGGTTGTAATCGTCTCATTTTCGTCTAATAGACCTTCTTCCTGCGCGATTCCGACCAAAGCAGATACAAAGGACTTCGCCACCGAAAACGATGTTAAAAGCGAGTTTTCATTGTATTCATTATAGTACTTCTCGTAAATAATGGTATCATTTCTAATCACCATAAACGCATTGGTATTGGTGCCTTCTAAAGTTTCATCCAAAAACGAAGCTAAATCAGCATCTTTTCTTGCTGCAAACATAAAGTCATCCGTTCCTTTTGCTACGCTAACATTTGGTTGCCATTCGTTATCCGTGACATCTGCTTGTCCGTGACGAACCGTTCTGTAAATCATGGTGCAACTTTCGCAATATAGTGCTGTACTGATGATAAGTGTAAGGGTAAAAACTTTGAATACTATCTTTTTCATAATGAACTTTTTATTGTTATTGACAGTTCAATATTCTGACTTTTTCTAAGCGTTTACAACTATTTGTGGCGAACGAATCAGTTTGAGTGGTGGAATTTTTTCGCTTTGGCCAATGTACTATGCTGAGGGGTTAATGAATTTTTCGAGCAATGCTTTTTTGTAGGTTTTGGACACAGGAATTTCAGTAACGTTTGGCTTCAAGATGAGAATAGTTTGTGCAGATTCGCGTTTCCATTCTAAAAAGTGAATCGGATTGATAAGAAAGGAACGATGTGTTTTGAGTAAGAACGGGAATTCTTTTTGCAAGACTGATATTTTGTTTCGAAAGAGTTCGTTTTGCAGTGTTCCTTCTAACAAATAATGAACTTTTACATAGTTGTTTGCAGATTCTATAAACACCAATTCTGCTTCTTTTAAGTGTAATACTTCTGCTTTGTTTTCCCCTTTGATGACGATGTTTTGTTTTTTCGGTGCAACCGAAATTGTTTCTGTACTCGTTTTATCACCAAACATCCATCGCAAAAAAATCATCATAGGCAGCATGAGAAATACGGTTGGAATGACATTTTGCAGAAAGAAATACGAGAAACTATGTGCATACGGATCATTTTCAAGCAAAATAAATTTAAAAAAAACATATCCTATACCACCTGAAATTACAATCAAAGCCACTAGAAATATAGCTTCATTTATAAACGTCCATTTTTTTGTAAGCTTGTAGAGTAATCTTTGTATTGGAATTGTAATGATATAGGTGAGTATTCCAACTAGTGCATATCCAACCGTTGCCAGTCTTCGTTCTGCTATGGGAAGTTGGTACATGTCAAAAGGCTCTACAAAGAAGAAGAATAGAAATACCCAAAGACCAATAAAAAATCCAATCAATACCTGTTTGGAAATTGATTGGATATAAAAACTTTTTATCTGCATTATCTAATGATAGTTTAGGATACTGCTTTTAATTTTTTGATGACTAATTTTGATATTTTTTTCTCAGCGTACATCTTCGTGATTTTTAATTCTTTTTCCTCAGATCCTGGCATGTCAAACATCGCGTCTGTCAAGATTGTTTCACATAAAGAACGTAATCCACGCGCACCTAATTTGTATTCTATTGCTTTTTCAACAATAAATTCTAATGCACCTTCAGTAATATCAAATTCAATGTTATCCATTTGGAATAACTTTTTGTATTGTTTGATGATGGCATTTTTAGGCTCTGTTAAAATGGCTCTTAGCGTGTTTGCGTCCAACGGATCCATGTACGTCAATACAGGCAAACGACCAATGATTTCTGGAATTAATCCGAAATCTTTTAAATCTTTTGGGATGATGTACTGTAAGATATTGTCTTTATCAAAGATTTCTTCTCCTTTGGATGCGCTGTACCCAACCGCTTGCATGTTGAGTCGTTTTGTGATGACTCTATTGATTCCATCAAAAGCACCACCAGCAATGAATAAGATATTTTCTGTATTCACTTCGATGAATTTTTGATCGGGATGTTTACGCCCACCTTTTGGCGGAACGTTGACAACCGTACCTTCTAAGAGTTTCAATAATGCTTGCTGTACACCTTCTCCAGAAACGTCACGCGTAATGGATGGATTGTCACTTTTACGTGCAATTTTATCTATTTCATCAATAAATACAATCCCGCGTTCTGCTTTTTCCAAGTTGTAATCTGCCGCTTGTAGTAAACGTGTTAGGATACTTTCTACATCTTCTCCAACATATCCTGCTTCGGTTAATACTGTTGCATCTACAATAGCTAACGGAACATTTAACATTTTAGCAATGGTTTTTGCCATTAATGTTTTTCCTGTTCCTGTTTGTCCAACCATGATGATGTTACTTTTTTGTATTTCAATATCATCATTTGTTGGTGGTTGTAATAATCGTTTGTAGTGATTGTATACAGCAACCGACATTACTTTTTTTGTGGCTCCTTGTCCGATAATAAATTCGTCTAAGAACGCTTTGATTTGTTTTGGTTTGCGAAGTACCAATTCAGACGATAATTCGTCATTATTTGACTGTTTTGATTCTTCTAGTACAATTCCGTGGGCTTGCTCAATACATCTATCACAGATGTGTGCATCTAAACCTGCAATCAATAGATTGGTTTCTGGTTTTTTTCTTCCACAGAATGAACATTCTAATTCTTCTTTCGCCATTATTCCTTTTTATTGACTCGTAAAGATTACTCTCTTACAAGTATTTCATCTATCATTCCGTATTCTTTAGCTCTGTCTGCCTTCATCCAATAGTCTCTATCAGAATCTTCATATATTTTTTCATAAGATTGTCCAGAGTGCTTAGAAATGATGTTATATAATTCTTCTTTTAATATTAATATTTCTCTCGCGGTGATTTCAATATCACTCGCTTGTCCTTGTGCGCCACCAAGTGGTTGGTGAATCATGACTCTTGAATGTGTTAATCCAGAGCGTTTTCCGGCTTGACCTGCACATAATAATACCGCACCCATAGAAGCTGCCATTCCAGTACAAATTGTAGCTACATCTGGTTTGATAAACTGCATGGTATCATAGATTCCTAAACCTGCATATACACCACCTCCTGGAGAGTTGATGTAGATTTGAATGTCTTTTTTAGAATCTACGCTTTCCATAAATAGTAATTGCGCTTGTACAATATTTGCTACTTGGTCATCGATTCCTGTTCCTAAGAAAATAATTCTATCCATCATTAATCGCGAAAATACGTCCATTTGCGCTACATTCATTTGACGTTCTTCTATAATATATGGAGTCATTCCTATCGGATTGGTAATGGAAGGTGACATACGACTTACAATTTTATCATAGTACATGTTGCTGATACCGTGATGTTTAGTCGCGTATTTGTGAAATTCTTTTTTATGATCCATTTCGTGTCTTTGTGTTTTTTGATTAAAAAAGGCGTTAAAATGATAATTTTAACGCCTTAAATATAAGTATTTTATTTTTTAATGACTGTCTCCATAAACTTCTTTAACGAAGTTTTCGTAAGTCACTTCTTTCTTTTTAAGGTTTGCCTTTTCTTTGAATAGGTTTAATAATTTTTGACTTAACAACTGATCTGTTAATCTTCGCACTTCTTCTTCATTGGATAAGATTCTTGCAGCGATGTCTTCTAACTCCTGATCTGTTGGATTCATTTGACCGAATTGCGCCATTTGTACTTTTATCATTTGCTTTGCAAATTCTTTTAAGTCTTCAAATTGTACTTGCACTTCGTTCTCTTTGATTAAACGGTCTTGAATGAGTTGGTAACGCAATCCTTTTTCAGATTTTGTATATTCTTCTTCAGCCTGCTCAACCGTTAATTCTTGTTCTCCTGCAGATTGAATCCACTTTTTTAAGAAATCAGCTGGCAAATCGAATTTTGTGTTTTCGATAAGTTCTTCCGTTACGTCATTTAGTAAACGTTGATCTGATTGTTGTGAAAATTGTTTTTCTGCATCTTCTTTGATCTTCGCTTTTACTTCTTCTAATGAAGTTACATTTCCTTCTCCGAATAATTTATCGAACAATTCTTGATTTAATTCTGCCAATTCTCTGGTGTTCGCTTCGTTGATTTTGAACGATACTTCAATATCTAAATCGTGAACATCATCATGTGCAACTTTTAAGAAGTTCATTAAATCATGATCGTCATTGAATAAACCTTTTGTTGCCAATGTGATAGTATCTCCAACTTTAGCACCCACAAATTTACCAAGATTCTTTTTCCCTTTGATTTTATCTACCCCAAAGGTGACGTTGTTTTCAATTTCTCTTTCTTCGTTTGTGAAAACTCCCGTTACTTCAGAATCTTCGGTTACTTCATCCTGACTGATTAATTTTCCGTATTGTTTTCTGATGTTTTCAACTTGTCCATCAATCATTTTATCATCTGCAACAATAGCGTACTGTGTGATTTCATTCTTCTTTAGGTTTACCTCAAAAGTAGGCGCTAATCCTAATTCAAATTCGAAAGCAAAATTTTCAGCATCCCAGTCAAATTCTTCTTGCATTCTCGGCAACGGATTTCCAAGAATATCTAGTTTTTCTTCTACTAAATACTTGTTTAAATTTTCTTGTAAAAGTTTGTTTACCTCATCTACAAGCACTGCTTTCCCATATTGTTTTTTCACTAATCCCATTGGCACATGCCCTTTTCTAAATCCTGGGATATTAGCAGTTTTCTTGTAGTCTATTAAGATTTTTGTCACTTTGTCGTTATAGTCTTCTTTGTTGATTTCTACGGTAACAACAGCGTTTAAATCGTCTATATTTTCTTTTTTTATATTCATCTTCGTTTGTGTAATATGAAAATTGGTGTGCAAAAGTACGTTTTTTTTAAAAACCAATCAAGTTATTTAATCAATTGTATATCAGTTTATTTTTGCTGCAATTACAGAAATTTTGAAGTGAATTACTTGCGACACAACTTTTTATGAAAAATTAGCTGTTTTTTTAAAAAAAACTGAGATCCTGCTTTTCAGCAGGATTAGTTCAACTTATGATGATGATTTTGTATTATACCATTTTCACCTTAAAATTTAGTTTCTAATCAAAATATACCTAAAATTTAACGAAAAAAAGATCCCGATTTTCATCGGGATTAATTCAACTTACAATTTTGGGTGCGTCTTAGATACTGAATTAAGTTTAGCACAAGCTTCTCAAAATTGAGTTTCATTTAATAAAAAAAGGCACTGATTTCTCAGCACCTTTTGAATATATGTTTTATAGGTATTAGTTTGATGGCACCACCGTAACACCTGGATAATATCCTGCCGTTACTCTTGGCACATCTGAACCATATTTTTCGTTGACTACTCTAATGAATTCGTCTGCTACAATTGCATAACCTCTTGCATTTGGATGTACACCATCTAAAGAGAATACTACCGTAGATATAGAGTTTGACGTACCATTAAAATAGTTGTTTGTATAAATCTGTCCGTCTGTTGTACGCAAACCAGATACTAATTCTTCTAGTTTTGTTGCCATATCAGCCACTGCTAAGTCATTTGCTGTTGCAATTGCTACAATAGCATTGTTATATGCAGTTCTAGCTGTTCTTACAGCTTGTACTTCTGTTGAAGTTAATACCCAGTTATCAGCTAAAGGCACTCCAACTCCGTTTACAGATGTTGGATCTGCAGGATTAGCTAAAGTTCCAATAAATCCAGAAGAAGGTAATATGAGTAAATCATTTACGGTTGTCATTCTGTAATTTGGTATTCCAAATCCAGTAAGGTTTGTTAAGTCTTCATCCACAATTACCACTGCATTTTGACCTGCTGCAAATGCAATCGTACGTTGTGCTGCTTCTTCTGCTGTGATTAAACCATTACCGACTGCAAATTGCAATCCACCATTATACGTAGCATACGCGTTGTTTACAAAAGCCGCTGTTCCAGCATCTAATGGAACTGGATTGTAAGGAACTGTTGTGAAATACGGAATTGAGGTTACATCTGGTAATGTAGCTACGACACCTTTTGCTCCGTTAGCGGTTAAAGCGTCGATAAGTGCTTGATATGTGAACGCAAATACGCCCGGATCTGTAATGTCATTAAATCCATAAGATAATACATTTTGATTTCCTGTCTGATCTACTCCGACTCCTCCAGAAGTTGCATATGATAAGATATCGTTGTTTCCAATCCACAATGAAAAGAATGTTGGGTTTAAAGAAACCGCATCACCAACTACCGTTGCGTTTGGAGTTGTAGCATGTCTTACAAAGTATGGATTTGCTGCTCCTACTGCTAAGTTTGCGATGTTTCCGTATCCAGGAAATCCTAAGTGGAACGATTTTGCTCCTGGAATTCCCATATTATGATATGCTGTTGCTTGCAAATTTGATACTTCTAATGTGGAAGTAATATTTAAGTTTTCTGGACGTCCTTGACTTGCGTCTAATACTAAACGTGTTCCAAAACCTGGTAATGGAGTTCCTCCTAATAAAAATCCACCAGCGTCGTTTACATCATCATCATACGAGGGTTGTGTAAATGTACCGCCACCAGCAAAGGCAAATTTTTCTGCCATAATGTTTGGAAATGAGTTTTCCTGACTGCTTTTGTATACAGTTCCATCCATATAACCAGCCGTTAATGAGTTCCCAACAGAAACAAATGTTGAAAAGTCTGCTGATCCGTTTGAATAGGTTCCACTTTCTTCGATTGGATTATCAAATTCTGGCTCACAAGCGAATAATCCTAGCGCTAATACTGCTATATATTTTATATTGTTTTTCATCTTTTTCTACGCTTTAATATTATAATTTGTACGATACTCCGATACCTGCTACAATAGCATTCGACTTATATTCTCCTCCGAAAGACAAAGGTTGTCCTGCTTCTCTGAAGTAATCGTAAGAGTTTTGAATTTCATTAGAATGTACATATAATACAGATGCATCAATTGCCCATCTACTGTTTAGGTCATACGTAAAACCAGCTGTAAAGTTTACTGAATCTGGTCGTGGCGTTTCTGGAGCGAAGTATCCGTCTCTAATTGGCGATTCGTCAAAGTAGAATCCAGCTCTTACCGTTATTTTTTGAGTAGCTTCGTATTGTGCTCCAATTTTATAGATGGATGAGTTTTTGTAAGCTCTAGGGTTTCTAGATAATCCTGCTGAGTTGAAGAATTGCACATCTAATGCTTCATAAGCATCCCAAAAGGTTCTTGTGTAATCGATAGCAATTAACCATTTGTCCGCTGGTGTAAAAGCCACACCAAAAGTTAATTCTGCTGGTAATGGTAAAGATGCTGTAAAGTCTCCATCTGCAAAACCAGGCGCTAATGCTGCTGGTAAGTTTTCAAAATCTGCAGTTCCATCTCCTCTTTCTACATCCATATCAATTCTTGAACGATAGTTAAATCCAATATTGATATCTTCTGTTGGACGAAACATGGCTCCTATAGAATATCCCCAAGCGTTGATTCCTGTAGCATCAATGGTTACGTTGGAACGCGCTCCGTTTTCATCTGTTAAACTTCTTGATAAGTTTCTGTTGAAATTTACAGCTCCTGTTACATATATTGGTCCACCACCAACACTTAATTTTTCACTGATTTTAATAGAAATTGTAGGCTGTACAAAGATGGCAGATAATTCAATATTGTTTACCAAATGAGAACCCTCCCAATCTGTTGGCCATTCTACTCTACTTCCATAAGGCGTATATACTGCGATTCCAGCAGATAACCAATTGTTGATTTTATAAGCACCGTAAGCATAAAATGGTGTTCCTACTGGATTGTCAGCTTCTGCTGTGTATCCGAATTCTCTGTTTTGATATGATGTATTTGAAAGTACTGCGGCAGCTCCAAGAGAAACATTCAATTTTCCGTCTAAGAAGACTAACCCCGCTGGGTTGAAAAATGCTGATTCAGCACTTGTTACAACTGCAACTCCTGTATGCCCCATTGCCAATTGCTTATGACCCTGAACTCCGACTCTATATCCTCCAGCATACATCACCGAAGCAGAAAACGCGATGGTCAATACCAATAAAAGTTTTTTCATAATTCTAAAATTGTTGATTTAAGGTTAAATTTTTGTAAAATCAGTACCCCAAAAGTAGTACAAATTATGATAAACGCAAGATTTACATGAAATTATTATGCACTCATAGTAAATTTAATATGATTTTTAAGAATTTAGGAATACAAGCGTTTTTTCAAAAAACTCCGTAGGATTTTCCGCATGCAGCCAATGTCCCGAATTTGAAACTTGTTGAATGATGGCTTTGGGAAAGTATTGATGAATTAATGTTTCGTCACCAACCTGAATATATTCCGATTTGTCACCTTTTAAGAAAAGTGTCTCTTTTTCATAAGTTGTATTTCCCGTAAGTGCTTCGCCTATTTCTTCAACAGTATCAATTAATACATTCAAATTGATTCGCAAACCAAGTGTTTTATCTTTTTTCCAGTATAAATTTTTAAGCAAGAATTGACGCGTGCCAAAATCGGGAACAAATTTTTTCATGATGTCTTCCGCATCACTTCTACTGGCAAGCATTTCCTGTTGAATGGCGGACAAACCTGCTAAGATTTGCTCATGATGTGTTGGGTAAAATTTTGGACCAATATCTACAATGACCAATTTATCTAATATTTCCGGATAGTTTACTGCAAACAACATCGCTGTTTTTCCACCCATAGAATGACCAATGAGCGAAATGCTGTCTAACTGATGATGTTCGCAATAGCGTTTTAAATCGTCCACAAGCACCTCATAGTTAAATTCATCTGAATGAAAGCTTCGTCCGTGATTTCGTTGGTCTATTAAATGTACATGAAATCCTTGCTTCGCAAATTTCTTTCCGAGCGTTTTCCAGTTGTCAGACATTCCTAAGAAACCATGCAATATGAGTAATGGTTTGCCTTCTTCACCTATAATGTTTGAATGTAAGATCATCCTTTTAATTTTTTGAGATACATATTTACCACATTGTCTACTCCTAAATATAAGGACTCTGCAATGAGCGCATGTCCGATAGAAACCTCCAACAGTCCGGGAATTTCTTTTGCGAAGAATGCTATATTTTCCAAGCTTAAATCGTGACCAGCATTTACACCAATTCCTAATTCGTTGGAACGTACTGCACAATCTATATAGGGTTGAACTGCTTTTTTGTTTCCCAAGCTGTATTGATGCGCAAATGCTTCGGTGTATAGTTCTATTCGATCTGTTCCTACAGCTTTTGCACCATCTATCATGGCAATCACTGGATCTACAAAGATAGAGGTGCGAATTCCGTGGCTTCTAAATTCCGCAATCACTTCCGTGAGAAAGTCCTTGTGTTTTATAGTATCCCAACCTGCATTTGAGGTGATTGCATCGACCGAATCGGGCACCAACGTCACTTGTGTCGGTTGTACTTCTAGCACCAAATCCATAAATTTCTGGATCGGATTTCCTTCTATATTATATTCGGTATGCACTATTGGTTTTAAATCTCGCGCATCTTGATAGCGAATGTGTCGCTCGTCTGGCCGTGGATGAATGGTGATGCCTTGTGCACCATAATTTTGCACATCGGTGGCAAATTTTACTAAATTAGGGACATCGCCACCTCTGGAGTTTCGTAAGGTGGCAATTTTATTTATGTTCACACTGAGTTTCGTCGTCATTGCGTTTTATTTGTTAACTGAGTGCAAAAATACAAAGTTAGCATGCTTGGAAGTAGTTATTTTTAATTAATTTGCGCCCATAAATCTTTTATTCTATGAATATTGCACCCTACATTTTAAATGATGTGACACCTTTGTCTGTTACTAGCAAGGTAAAAGAAGCGCAATTGGTGTTTAATCAGTTGACGTTTTCTCACATTCCTATTACCCAAGATGGAGTGTATTTGGGCTGCCTTTCAGAAACAGATTCACATTGTTTTGATGCAGACAAGCCTATTAACGAATATAGATATGCGCTAGAGCAATTTTTTGTACGTGCACAAACCAACTGGATTGATGTATTGGAAGCCTTTGCTCAGAATTCATCGAATGTGATGCCTATTTTAAATGAAAATAATGATTATATAGGCTATTATGAGCTGAATGATATCATTAATATTTTTAATGACACCCCATTTTTACATGAACTCGGAAGCGTTTTGGTCGTTGAAAAAGGAATGAAAGATTATTCTTTTAGTGAAATCAGTCAAATTGTAGAATCAAACAGCGCTCGGTTGTTAGGCGCATTTATTTCTAAAATAGAAAATGATGTGGTGCAGGTAACGTTAAAACTAAACAATGGTGGTTTAAACGAAATTGTACAATCGTTTAGAAGGTATAGTTATAATATTGTATCAGAATTTGCAGAAGATGCGTATATCCAAAATTTAAAGGAACGTTCGGAATACTTAAATAAATACTTGAATATCTAAGTCATGAAAGTTGGTATTTACGGTCAATTTTATCATAAAGATTCTGGTGAGTACATTACATACTTGCTAGAAAACCTACATCAATTTGGTGTGGAAATTTTTGTAGAAAGAAACTTTTACAAGATATTCTCATCCAAATTAAAAATTACTAAAAAGTATGAAACCTTTGCTTCGTATGCCGATTTAGACGATACATATGATTTATTTTTTAGTATCGGTGGCGATGGAACTATTTTGAGAACCATCACGCTAGTACAAGATTTAAACATTCCCATCTTAGGAATCAACACAGGTAGACTTGGTTTTTTAGCCACCATTCAGAAAGAAGAAATTAAAGATGCGATTTCTAAAATTATCAGTAAAGAATTTATTGTGAAAGAACGAAGCTTACTCGCAATTGAAACTTCTCCTGTAAATAAAGATATTGCTTCGATGAATTTTGCGCTGAATGAAGTTACGGTTGCCCGAAAAGACACGACTTCCATGATTACGGTGAAAACACATTTGGATGGCGAGTACCTAAATTCATATTGGGCAGACGGATTAATTGTGTCAACACCCACAGGTTCCACAGGATATTCGCTGAGTTGTGGTGGACCTGTCATTATGCCCAACAACAATAGCTTTGTATTAACCCCCATAGCACCCCATAATTTAAACGCACGTCCGTTAGTAATTCCCGATCATACAACCATCCGATTGGAAGTTTCTGGTCGTGAAGACAAACACCTTATTTCATTAGATTCCCGAATCGCCACCGTAGCTATTAACAGCATCATTACCATTAAAAAAGCTCCTTTTACTGTAAAATTAGTAGAACTCGAAGGACAAAGTTTCCTAGAAACGCTTCGAAAAAAACTTCTTTGGGGAGAAGATAAACGAAATTAAAAGCAATAAAATCCTGCAAATTATGTTTAAAAGCCATAGGTTGATTTTACAATTGCCTATAACAAAAGAGAATACTATATTTGCAAACTTTTAACACCTATGAAAAGACTAGTCATACTATTGGTTGCTTTTACTTTAGCCCAAACCACAAACGCACAACTCCATGAAATTGGAGCTTATGTCGGTTACAGTAATTTTATTGGTGATGTAGGATCAACACAGTATATCAATCCAACCCATTTAGCGTATGGAGCTATTTATAAGTGGAATAGAAGCCCAAGACATTCTTTTAGAGCTTCTATCATACGAACGCTTTTGGCAGGAAACGACATAAATTCGGATGATCCGTCAAGACAATTAAGAGGCTTAGAATTTACAAATACAATTACAGAACTGTCAGTAGGTATCGAATTTACCTTTTGGGATTTCAATTTACACAATACAGATGCTCAAGCATCACCCTATTTATATACAGGAGTTTCCTATTTTAGTTATGACTCCCTATTTTTGGAAGATGGAAACATCATTCCGTATGGAGATGATGCTGTATTTGCCATTCCGATGGCACTTGGATATAAGGCGACACTTTCAGATAACATCATCTTAGGTTTGGAGCTCGGAGCTCGGTACACCTTTACAGATGACTTGGACGGAAGCAACCCTGTAAATGATAAAGAAGAATTCGACAATTTAAAGTTCGGAAACATAAATAGTAATGATTGGTATATGTTTATGGGTGTAACCCTAACGTATACCTTTGGAAAAAAACCCTGTTATTGTTACTAATGTAACAAGCATGAATACGAATGAGTTTAGAAGCACAAATACAGAAAGACTTTTTGCCACAACATTTAGCCATTATTATGGATGGAAATGGACGTTGGGCAAAACAAAAAGGAAAACTTCGTGTATTTGGACATGAAAGTGGGACAAAATCAGTACGACAAACCGTAGAAGCCTGTGCCGAACTCGGCATTAAACATCTCACCTTATATGCATTCTCTACAGAAAATTGGAACCGCCCAAAACTAGAAGTAGATGCACTGATGCGATTACTAGTTTCTTCCTTAAAAAAAGAGTTAGAATTATTAGTCAAAAACAATATCAAATTACAAGCAATTGGGAAGTTAGATACACTACCCAAAAAAGCTAAAAAAGAGTTATTTGAGGTCATGGAAAAGACCAAAAATAACACACGCATGACGTTAACACTTGCGCTTAGCTATGGCTCACGAGAAGAAATAAAAAATGCTGTTAAAGAAATCTGTGAGAAAGTTAAAAATAATATAATTTCTGTAGAAACTATTGATGAATCAATTATTAATCAGCATCTTTACACGCAAAATTTACCAGATGTAGATTTGCTTATACGCACCAGTGGTGAACATCGTATAAGTAATTTTTTGTTATGGCAAATAGCGTATGCTGAACTATATTTCACCAATGTATTATGGCCAGATTTTAGTAAAGAGCACTTATACGAAGCGTTGATTAATTATCAAAATAGAGAACGAAGATTTGGAAAAACAAGCGAACAAATTAATTAGAATTTTAATGCAAAAAAAGTACCTAAAATCATTATTGCTAGTATTATTACTGTTTTGCAGTATCGTCACATACGCACAAGAAACTACTTTTGATAAAGGAAAGAAATATATCATTGGCGGCATTAAAGTTACTGGTTTAAAAAGTTATAACGAGCAAACTGTTGTAACTTATACTCAACTACGTGAAGGACAAGAAATCCTAATTCCAGGAGAGGAAATTAGCGCCGTTATCAAAAAACTTTGGGGATTAGAGCTTTTTAGTGATATCAACTTTTATATTGATCGTGTAGAAGATGGAAACAAAGTTTTCTTAGAATTAAACATTCAAGAATTACCTACTTTATCAGAAGTAGAAGTTCGTGGGTTAAAAGAAAACAAAGCGGCAACGGTGATGAAAGAAACCGAACTTAAAAAAGGAAAGAAAATTACCGAAAGTTTCCTCGCCAATACCAAAAACTATATCGAAAATAAGTATAAGAAGCTAGGATACTATCGCACAAAAGTAGATATCACTACAAAACTAGACACGGTAAAAAACACTACAAACGCTATGAAAGTGGTTGTAAATGTGGATCGTGGTAAAAAAGTGAAAGTTAAAAATATTGATTTTAGTGGAAACGAAAGATTCAGTGATAAAAAACTTCGCGGTGCGATGAAAAATACGAAAGAAAAATTTTTGCTTCGTGTCTTTAAAGCTTCAAAATTTATCCCAGAAGATTACAAAGAAGATTTAAACGCTATCATTGAAAAATACAAGGAAAATGGATATCGTGATGCGCGTATCATTAAAGATACAATTAGTTGGAATGATGATAATACGTTAAACATTGATATCGTTTTAGAAGAAGGAAAAAAATACTATTTTGGTGATATTACTTTCTTAGGAAACTCAGTATATACAGACAGAGACTTAAACCGATTATTAGGAATCAAAAAAGGAGACACCTATAATGGTGTCCTATTAGAAAAGCGTATTGCTGACGAAACAGATCCTGATGCGGACGACTTAACAAACCTATATCAAAATAACGGGTATTTATTCTCTAACATAAATCCAGTTGAGGTGTCTGCAAAAAATGACACTATTAACTTTGAAATTCGTATCATTGAAGGAAAACCTGCATATTTCAACAACATCTCCGTAGTTGGAAACGAAAAAACAAACGATCATGTAATCTACCGTGAAATCAGAACAAAACCGGGAGAATTATACAGTAAAGATAAAATTATCCGTACCATTCGTGAATTAGGACAATTAGGATTCTTTGATGCAGAACAAATCAAACCAGAAATCAAAAATCCTGATCCAAATAGCGGAACTGTTGATGTTGAATATAGCTTAGCGGAACGCGGAGGAAGCCAGATAGAACTCCAAGGTGGTTACGG
Organism: uncultured Kordia sp.; assembly: GCA_964351775.1. Lineage (GTDB taxonomy): Bacteria > Bacteroidota > Bacteroidia > Flavobacteriales > Flavobacteriaceae > Kordia. The sequence continues at coordinate 47,487 of CAYGPQ010000015.1, forward strand.
TGGTGGTGGATTCATTGGAACCTTAGGTTTATCATTCAACAACTTCTCTATTCGTAACCTATTTAATGGTGACGCATACAAACCACTTCCTACGGGAGATGGACAAAAATTAGCCTTACGTGCGCAAGCAAGTAGATTTTTCCAAACCTTTAGTTTCTCGTTTACAGAACCATGGTTGGGTGGAAAAAAACCAGTACAGTTTACAACCTCATTATCACACACGGTTCAATTCTTATTCAATCCACAAACCAACAATGCAGATAAAGACAGACGTTTCTTAATTACAGGATTATCTGTTGGATTGGCAAAACGTTTAGCAGAGCCTGATGATTTTTTCGTACTATCACAAGCATTAAGCTTTCAACACTATAACTTACAAAACTACAACACTGGATTATTTACATTTGGTGATGGATTCTCAAACAACTTCTCGTATACAATTGCGTTAAGTAGAAATTCATCAGGTCCAAACCCAATTTATCCAATGTCTGGTTCAGAATTCTCTGTGACGGCAAAACTTTCGTTACCATATTCATGGTTTAACAATGTTGACTATGCTGGTTTAGAAAATCAGGAAGATTATCAATTAAGAGATGCCAATGGAAATTTCTTAAATGCCAATGGAAATCTACCTGGCGAACCTGCGAACTTAGGACCAACATTAGAACCTGGAGAAGTTTCTATTGTAGACAGAGGAAAAGTGGATCAAGAAAAATTCAAATGGTTAGAATTTTATAAAATCAAATTCAAAGGTGCATGGTACCAAAATATAGCTGACAAGTTAGTCTTAAAAACGGAAGCAAATTTTGGTTTCTTAGGCGCATATAACAGTGATAGAGGGGTTATTCCTTTCGAAAGATTCTTTCTTGGTGGTGACGGATTGGGGAACTTCAGTTTAGACGGTAGAGAAGCAATTGCATTGCGTGGATATCCTAATCAATCACTTTCTGATTTAGACGGAGGTACTATTTACAATAAATTTTCGTTAGAGTTACGTTATCCGATTACTTTGAAGCAAACAGCATCTATTTATGTACTGTCATTTATGGAAGCTGGTGGATCATTTAATTCGTTTAAAGAATATAGTCCGTTTGAGCTAAATCGCTCAGTTGGAGCAGGATTACGTATATTTATGCCTGCGTTCGGATTATTAGGTATTGATTTTGGGTACGGATTTGATCCAATTCCAGGAACAACACAACGAAATGGATGGGAAACACATTTCATCATCGGACAGCAATTTTAAGTCATTTTTAATTTTGGCACGATATTTTCTATTAACAAACCGACAGATATGAAAACTAAAGTTCTTTTTTTATTAACAATGCTTCTAACACTAGCTACCGTAAACGCTCAACGTGTAAATGGTGCAAGAGTAGGCTATATTGATATGGAATACATTTTAGAAAATGTAACCGCATATCAAGAAGCAAATACGCAATTAGAAGCGAAAGCAGAGCGCTGGAAAACCGAAATTCAGAAGAAGCAAAACACTATAGATCAAATGAAAAAAAATCTAAGTGCTGAGCGTGTTTTACTTACCAAAGAATTAGTGGACGAGCGTGAAGAAGAAATAGAAATCTTGGAACAAGAATTGCAAACATACCAAATGGATCGTTTTGGTCCCTATGGAAGTTTGATGGTACAACGCCAAAATATGGTAAAACCAATTCAAGACCAAGTTTTAACTGCTGTACGAGATATCGCAGAGAAAAAAAGATATGATTTTGTTTTTGACAAATCAGCAGATGTAGTCATGCTTTACTCTTCGAAAAAATTTGACATTAGTGACCTTGTTTTAAGAACCATTAATAGAGAAGTCAAACGCGAAGGAAGAGCTGCTAAACTAAAAGAAGCTAGCGAAAAATCTAAATTTGAGGACACTGAAAAAGAAGTTGATCCTGAAATAGAAGCTAGAAAAAAAGCAAGAGAAGACGCTATTGCTGAAAAAGAAGAAGAAGCGGCTTCTAAAAAAGAAGAACGTCAAAAATTATTAGACGAACGCAAACTAAAACGTGATGCAGATCGCGAAGCTAAAAAGAAAGCGTACGAAGAAAAACGTCAAAAACTGATCGAAGCGCGAGAAGCTAAAAAGAAAGCAGCCGAAGAAAAACGTAAGAAACGAGAAGAAGACAAGAAGAAAAAAGAAGAAGAACGTAAAAAGAAACAAGAAGAAAACGAAGAAACTGGCGGAGGTGCTGGAAACGGAAATTAACAACAAATAATAAATAACACGTAAAGTAAATAATTGAAAATCATGAAACAAATGAAAAAGCTAATTGCTATTGCAGTACTATTTTTTGGAGTAGTAAGTTTAACAAACGCACAAACGAAAGTTGCTCATATTAACACGCAAGAATTAATTAGTGCAATGCCACAGATGAAAACGGCAAAAGCTGAATTTGATAAATTACAGCAGTCGTTAGGAGCTGATATCCAAGCTTCGGTTACTGAATACAGAAACAAATTAACACAGTATACTAATGAAGCTCCAACAAAAACAGCTACAGAAAATGATAGCAGAAAAAAGGAGTTAGCTGAATTAGAAGCTAGAATTCAAGAAGCACAAGCTGCTGCTCAGAAAACTGCTGAAGACAAGTATATTGCTTTAACTAAGCCTATTCAAGAAAAAGCGTTAACTGCCATTCAAAAAGTAGCAAGAGCACAAGGTTTTGCGTATGTACTTGATGAAACTCCAGGTTCAGGTTTATTATTAGCCGACGGAACAAACTTAATGGACGCTGTAAAGAAAGAATTAGGTATTATTAAGTAAAAAATAACTTTTACATATCTTAAAAAACCGCCCAAAAGGCGGTTTTTTTGTGTTCATACACTACGCATCTTCTAACACATTTTTCTAAAAATAAAAAATCATTCTTCCAAAGAACAATCTTTTGTTTTTTAGTATTTTTACAATTATGAATACTTCTCCTATTGGTATATTTGATTCAGGCATTGGCGGCACTTCCATTTGGCGAGAAATTCACAAATTGTTGCCGCAGGAAAACACTATCTATCTTGCAGATAGTAAAAACGCGCCGTACGGACCAAAAGGAAAAAAAAGAATCACCGAACTTAGTATAAAAAACACGGAGTTACTGCTTCAAAAAGGTTGTAAACTCATTGTGGTAGCTTGCAATACTGCTACAACAAATGCCATTCAGTATCTCAGAAAAACCTACGACGTTCCGTTTATCGGAATTGAACCCGCTATAAAACCTGCTGCTTTACAGACCAAATCCAAGACGATCGGCATTTTAGCAACAAAAGGAACACTATCGAGCGAATTGTTTCATAAAACGACGGATCTGTACGCTAATGGCGTAAAAATCATTGAGCAAATTGGCGAAGGTTTAGTTCAATTAATTGAAAACGGACACATTGAATCTCCAGAAATGGAAAATCTATTAAAAGTATATCTGCAACCCATGTTGGAAGCTAATATTGACTATCTAGTTTTAGGTTGCAGTCACTATCCGTATTTAATTCCAAAATTAAAAACACTACTTCCGAAACATGTAACTATTATAGATTCTGGAATTGCCGTTGCGAAACAAACCAAAGCTATTTTAGCATCACATCACTTGTCTTCGCAAGAAGAATCTCGTGGAAATTGTATATTTTACAGCAATGGAAATCCAATCGTTTTACGTGAAATTTTACAGCATGAATTTTCGGTGGAAGCGTTGGATTTTTAAATGTATTACTTTTTATCATTCCTGCGTGGTCGCTGAGTTTATCGAAGTGAAGGCGGGAATCTACATGAATCACTACACAAATCTAAAAAGCATTAAAAATCCTACTCATTATTTTGATCTTAGTTAAAATTCTTTTAGGTTTAGTTATTATAGAAATAACAGGAATTCCTGTTATACATTCGTTGGCAACAAGCTCAAAACAGCACGCTAAAAAATGAAAGAACACGGAATTAAAATTTTATATGGAATTATAGCAGTTGGAATTATAGTTTCAATCTTTCATATTTTTAATAACAAAAATGATTCTGGATTTGGAAATGTAATTGACACTATTACGATTACTTCAATAATTCTGTTTCTTTCAACAATTGTATTTATTTTATTATCGTTCAAAAGAAACATTCGAAAAATAAGTGTTTGGTTTCTTCTAATTTTAAGTTGTCCACTTGCAATTATGTCAATGACTCATTTGACGAAAGAGTTTTCTCTGAAAATAACTGAAACGACAACGCCAAAAGAATTTGTTTATAATGTAGAAATTGACCCAAACATTTATGAACGTGACAAAATTAAAATTCAAAAATTAGTTGACAGTTTAATAAAAGTTAAAACAATTGAAAGACCATCAGAATTAGCTTTGAGATATTTTAATGGAAAAACCTATAACGACACAATCGAAAGAGATTGGGCAATTGATTTACCTGAAAAAGTTGAATATAAAGAATCAATTATTGACACACTATTTTACTCAGAAAATGGAAATGAAATTGTAGCAGGATTATTAATAAATAAAGTGTTTAACGAATATCAAGATTATCCGAAAGGTGGAATTGAATATTTTGGAAAAGGATTTAAATTTGACAAAAACGACTTAAAACCTATAAAAATGCTAAAATATTCTGTTACAGGTTATGACAATTTCAAATCGTGTTCGGAAAGATTAAGATATTATTATTTTAAAAAAATGGGAACTTATGAAAACGAACAAAATATGAATGACACAAGATTTTTAAACCGAAAATAAATACAGTTTCACTTTTCTCCCTTATACCAACCCGAATATTCCACATAATTATCCGCAATCCGATTGATTTCTCCTGAAATTAATTCATCACTAATATCTTTGACTTTTTTCGCAGGAACGCCCGCATAAATACTTCCCGATTTTACATGCGTATTTTTAGTCACCACAGCGCCAGCGGCAATAATACTGTTGCTTTCGATCACGCAATCGTCCATCACAATACTTCCCATGCCAATCAATACGTTATCGTGAATCGTGCAACCGTGCACAATGGCATTATGTCCAATAGACACATTATTTCCAATGGTTGTCGGTGATTTTAAATACGTAGCGTGAATCACTGCGCCATCTTGCACATTTACTTTATTTCCAAGTTTGATAAAATGTACATCGCCACGTAAAACGGCATTAAACCAAATACTACATTGATTTCCCATCGTGACTTCGCCAACAATAGTAGCGTTTTCAGCAATAAAACAATCGGTTCCGATTTGTGGATGTTTTCCGTTTACAGGTTTAATTATCATATTTAGACTTCTTAGATTGGTTAGATTGTTGGATTTTTAGACTAGTTGAACAATTAGATTTCATCTCGACTGCGCTCGATATGACATAAAATCACTAAAACAAAGTACACTGAGCGGAGTCGAAGTGTTACTTGAAATACGACAACAAATTCGCTTTTTTAGTGGACGAAACCATCACTTCTTTTCCATTGCTCAATACCACACTTCCGCCTTTTCCTTTTCTATATTTTACCACTTCATTCACATTCACTAAAAACGATTTGTGTACCCGTGCAAACGGATATTGACTTAAGATATCTTCAAAATATTTCAAGGTTTTGCTCACGACAATTTTAGAGTTATTGATGTAAATTTCCGTATAATTATCATCAGCTTTACAATAAATAATTTCGGCAACATTTAATACTTCAAAACCATCTTGTTGCGGAATGGTGATTTTTCCATTAATCATTTCAATATTCGTCGCCGTTACATTTTCCGCCAAACGATCTTCTTTGCTTTTTACAGAAATGACATGATCCACTGCTTTGATCAACTCGTCAATGGAAATTGGTTTCAACAAATAATAGGACGCATGACTGTTCAACGCTTCAATGGCATAATGATCGTACGCCGTCACAAAAATAGTTTCAAACGAGCGATCGCCTACTTTTTCGAGCAAATCAAAGGCATTTCCGAAAGGCATTTCTACATCTAAAAACACCAAATCCAATTCATTATTTCGAATCAAAATAAGTGCATCATCAATATTAGAAGCTTCACCAACGATGTTTACATTTGGACAATATTTTCCAAGGTATTTTTTAAGGATTTCTCTACTGATTTCCTCGTCTTCAACAATTATGGTTTGTAGTTGCATTTAGTCTTTTTTGAGCGTTAGTATTACTTTGGTTCCATGTCCATCTTCAAAAACATCTGTGATAGAAACATCCACTTTGTCTTTGTACATATCATTTAAAATGGCAATCCGTTTTTTGATATTTCCCATTCCTTTTGATTTTTGACGCAATTGATTTTTGGTCTTCAATTCCATCGAGCGTTTTCTGCCAATTCCATCATCTTCAATGATAATTTGAAGCATTTCATCGGTCTTCGCCGAAATGGTAATGCGAAGTTGCCCTTTTTGTTCTCGATACCGCAATCCGTGCCAAATTGCATTTTCAATATACGGTTGCAATAACATGGGCGGAATTTGAAAGTCAGACACATTCAATTTTTCGTCTACGTTGATTTCATATTCAAATTTATCCTGAAAACGCATGTGCTCTAAGAG
>CAYGPQ010000015.1:54018-54544 GCA_964351775.1 uncultured Kordia sp.
TGCTCTAAGCGCACATACAACTCGAGCAATTCCAATTCTTTTGATAATGGAATAAAATCTTCGTCCGAATTTTCTAAAACGGCGCGCATCAAGGTTGAAAACTCCGATAAATAACGATTCGCGTTTCGTTCGTCATTAATCGCAATATAATTGTTTACAGAATTCAACGCATTGAAAATAAAGTGCGGATTCATCTGTGTACGCAATGATTTTAGCGCTAATAAATTGTTTGCTAGTTTTTGTTGTTTGCTATTTCTATATAAAAGATAGATGGTGAATATCAACAATGACATTCCAAAAATCAGCGAATAAATCGTATATCTTTGAGTGGTATTGCTTTGTGCTATCAATAGTTGTTCACGCTGGCTATTTTCGTTTCGCGCACGTTCCAACACACGATCGGCTTCCAAACTCAGAATCCGAATTTGGTTTTCCTGAATTCTTTTTGAAAATCGACTTGCTTGTGAAATTTCTTGTTCTTTTTGCAATGTCAACTCATTCACCAATTCCACATACGCTTCAAAGG
>CAYGPQ010000016.1:0-52426 GCA_964351775.1 uncultured Kordia sp.
TGTCTGATTTAAATCGTTCAGTAAGGTGTTTTTTTCTACGGAAGTGAGATAGTTTGCTTCCGAAAGTGATTTGCCAGCATTGTGTACAAAGTCTGTGAGTGCAATTCTGAAATGTTCTTTGATCATCCGAACATAGTTCGCGTCGAGCAAAGAAGCATTGAAATCCATGTTGATTCCGAGCGTATGTGCCAATCCTACTTCTAACGTAAGTAAGTAATTGGTCTTTTCTTCCACGTTCATGCTTTCGGCAGACATCGTACTTTCTTCTTCTTGTTCCGCCAAATCTCCCACAGGATAACTTTCGTACACGAGTAAACTGTCGAAAAATTCTCCTTGTACGCCACACCATTTTTTGATGGAACTCAGCGAACTGTATTGGTATTCACGCGCCGCAGTTTGTTGATTTTGCAATGCTTTTAGGAATTCAAGAATCGATTGTTCCCATTGCAAGTTTGCGTGCAACGGTAGCGTATTGATGTACAATCCGACACGTTCTTCCGTGTTTTCATAATCAGAAGGACGACCAGAAACCGTGACACCAAATACCACTTCTTTTTTACCTGTGTAGCGTGCTAATAGGTATGACCAAACACCTTGTACCAGCGTATTTGCCGTCAAATGATGCGATTGGCAAAACGCTCTGATTTTGGTAGTGAATTCTTGATCAAAGAAAAGTTGTTCACTTTGAAATTCGCCAACACCTTTGTTTCTCGCTATATTTTTTTCTACAAAAGGCAATAAACTACCTTCTTGCAATGATGCTAAATGCGTTTTCCAATAGGTTTCTTCTTCTTTTTTATCTTTTGAAGCAATGTAATCTATGTAATCTTTGTATTGATCTTCTGTGCGTTCAATTGGTTCTTTTCCAACCCTGTATATGTCATACGTTTCTAAGAGTTCGCTTATGATGATTGGCATGGACCAACCATCAATAATGATGTGATGATGCGTCCAAACCATTTGATATGCTGCGTCACTTATTTTGAATAACGTAACGCGCATTAACGGCGGAATTGTAAAGTTAAAACTTGTACGCTGATCTTTTGCAATGGCTTCTTTTAATGCTTTTTCTTGTGCTTCTTTTGATAGTTCGCTGAAGTCAATGATGGTGATTGGCATTTCAACTTTTTTGAAAACACCTTGAATTGGCACGCTTAAATCTTCATGAAAGAAAGCCGTACGAAGAATACTGTGATTTTTTAGCACATAGTCACAGGAAGCTTTGAATGCGTCCAAGTGTAATCCGTCAGGAAAACCCATCACCATTTGATTTGTATACGCAATGGAACTACTGTCATATAGTTCATGAAACAGCATTCCTTCCTGCATTGGACTTAATCCGTAGATGGCGGCAATGTTTTCAGATTTGTTTTTATGAACAGCTGCTTTCGCAGTCGCTTTTATATAATCAATGAGTGCAGATTTATTTTTTTTGATGAAATCAACAATCGTATGATCGTTTTTTATGGCTAGGATTTCAACTTTGGTTAACTTTCCTTTTTTTCCATTTAGGATCAATTCACCATTCGCTTCTTTTAGGAAGAGATTTTTATCGGCAAGCTTTTGAATAAATTGTTTCATTTATGGTGTAAAATTTTATAGACTTATGAAAACAAACACGTTTTATGTGTGTGCCTTTAAGAATCTATTAAAATGTGTAATCAAGTTATTGGTAACGAATTGATTTGGAATTTAATTTACGACGTTCATAGCTTTTACATGTACTCCAAGATTTTCTGCTACAAATTTTCGCAATGGCCCAATGTGTAATTCTTCGCTTTCATAATCTGCTTCTAACGATTCAATCATGTGAAACTCTGAGATGAATTTCCCCGCATCGTAATAACGAACTACTGGATGCAGGAAGATACTTTTGTCTCCATTTTCGACATCATCACTTTTTACACGATTGATCGCAAATGAACTTTGTCCTTCGGGTGTTTTTCCAAATTCTAATGTTAGTATAAAATATCGATTTTCCGTAAAATATTCAGTGGCATGCACATACGCTGTTGGCAGTGTTTCATAGAATTTTGCTTCGTTTGTAATGGCGTCAATTTCAATGACATCACATAAGAATCCGAATTGCTGCCAAAGTGAAGATGCTATATTAATTCGATTCATCAATGCTTTTGTGAATGCTTCTTTTGTATTTTCAAGTACAACATTTGGAATTTTGTTTCCGAAATATTTCTGCTCTAGAATTTTGTGTAAACATTCGATATTGTATCTAAATCCGTGAATGAATGCAGATGTTGTTTTTTTGTAATCTCTTTGTTGTGTAAGTGTTCCCGCAAAGTATAATCCAGGTACGTTGGTCGATTCCCATTCTTCTGTTTGATTAGGCACCCGATCTTTGATTGCTAGCTCAGGCTTGATATCATCTGCAAAGATGGACGTGTCAAATTGGAAACCTGCCGCCAATATGATTTTATCATACGCCCTTGTTTCAATTTCACCATCCGCATGTGAATAATAGAATTCTACATCAAGCTTTTCTCCTTTTTTCTCAATTTTGGAAATTTGCGCGTCAATGATAGCGTTTTGTGATTTTAATTGATAGGTATCTAATAGATTATTATTAACCGCACGCAAATGACCTACAAAGTGCGTATCCCAAGCCATTCGAATTGGTGATGGACTTACGATGTGCAGCAGTGAAGTGACAGCAATTAAAGGATCTGCAATTTCAAATCCGGAGTTTCCTTTTCCGATGATTAATACTCTTTTGTTTCTGTAATCTTTTAAGTCGACAGAACAGTCTTTGTAGTTGTCACAAAGTGCTATTCCTTCTATTTCTGGTAAAAAAGTTTTGGTCATTCCTGCAGCAACAATTACACGCTTTGCTATGTATTTTTCGCCTGTTTCAGAAGTTACGTTAAAAACTCCATTGACTTTTTCTACGTGGGTTGCTCCGTTATTGTAGCTGATTTTGAGTTCATATTTATCTGCATAATCATTTAAGTATTCTACTAAACGATCGGCATTTGGCAAATAATCTTCTGAGTATTTTGTCATGCGAAATTCAGGATCATCACATAAAAGAGAGTTCCAGTCCCAACGAAGGTTGATTTCCGGATCATCATGTCCAGTATATAGTTTATTGATAGAAATTAACCTTCTATGTCTTGGATATTGTGCAAAGAAACTTCCTGCTTTCGCAGATTTTTCTAAGATGATATATGATCTATTTGATTTTTCTAAATAATACCCTACTTGTAATCCGGCTGGACCGGCGCCAATGACTAAATAGTCTAATATTTTCATATTGTTACTGTTTTATGTTCTGTTTTGGCAAAAACTTTTAATGCGTTTACCTTTTGCTTTAGAATGTTGAAAATCCTTTGTGGATACTGGTGCGAAGTTTTTAATCCCTATCGTTTTTGACTATAATTTTCGATGAGAAATTTACTTATATGCAGCTTTTGCTTCGAGATAAAATTGCTCTAAATAACTCGTATTTTCATCTAATTCTTCCTTTTTGAAACGATCTCCATATAAGGCATCAAAGGTTTCAAACCACACTTTTTTTTCTTTGAGGAAAAGAATGTCGTGCACAGCCATATTACGAATTGCAAATAATGGATATGGAGCTATGGAGACTTTAAAATCAGAATTGTACGCACCTCTTTCATCACAATTTGCATGAAATTGTCCTAACATGAGCCCGTTGGAAACAAACATATCTTTAGTGTTTTTGTGTACTTGATCTAGTGCATACGCATCATCATTTGATAGATTATTGAATACAACTAATAACCCCTTTTTGTACACACTATTACTTCCATTTGGAACAAGCTCTTTGAACTCTTTGATATGTCTGATTGCTACTTGTTCTATTTCTTTTACGTTTCCTGTTGTTATTTCAGGAGCGAATGTGATGTAATACGTATCATTATCTAACGTAGGTTTTACAAAAGGACACACCACTTGACTTCCTTTAGGTCGATTGACGTCTTTGTTTTCTTGTGTTAAGTATGTATTTGACCACGCTATTACATCTTCCCCAATTTTTAACATATTAGGTGTTAGAAATGAATTTTTCACATGAATATTTTTAAGTTATACATTGATTTTTTATTATTTAAAATTTCAAGATTTCGTCTCCTTCAGTTTCATCAGCTTCTAAAAATTGATCTAATTCTTTGTAATCCAATTTTCCATTGAGTCCGTAATCTGCTGGCGTAAATTCAACACCTTCTTTTTCGCTACAATGTTTGATGATGTCTTGCAATTTTTGAACGTATCCTTCTGCAATTGCAGCAATTGTTTCTTGTTTGTATTCTTTGGGAGCGTATCCAAATGAAATATTCAATTGTCCACCTGCAATGGAACAGTTGATTTCTAAACGTGTTCGGAAAGGTGTTTGTGGACTTAAACTTTTGCCCATTGCTTCTTCTGATCGGGCTAACCATTCGTTGGTTCCGCCACTCATGGCATTGTCAAATTGTCCCAAGTAATTGAATCCGATGTCCCAAGGAACGTTTGCTAAGGTTTCACGCACACTTTCAGATGGATGGAAATAACGCAATACGCCATAGCCCATTCCTTTGTCTGGAATTAATCGTAATTGTTCTTTGGTAGATTTGATCAAATCGCCCGTATTTTTCATTGTACTGATGTCAATTTGCAACGGATAGAAACTTGTAAACCAACCGATGGTTCCTGTAATATCAATGGTGTTGAAGATATCTTCACGTCCGTGACCTTCTAATCCGACCATTATTTTTGACATCCTAAAATGTTCTCCTATACAACTTGCCAATCCGCTTAATAAGAGATCGTTGATTTCAGTATTATACGCTTTGTTGGATTCTTTTATGAGTAATTGAGTCGTCACTTCATCCAAAGAAACATTGTAATGCTTTACGTCGCTCAGCAATGATTTTTCTACTTCCATATCTACCGGAAGGTTTACCAAACCATTTGCTACCGACTGCCAATATGGAATTTGTGTTTCCATGGTTGGGCTTTGTGCATATTTTAGTAAGGCTGTATTAAATTGTCTGTATGAACTTCCTTTTGTGCCTAAATCCAATTCTTTTCCTGCGGCTAGTTGTGTAAGGCATTCGCCAATATCATCTAATAAAATTCGCCAAGAAACTGCATCAATTACTAAATGATGTGCAGCAATGAAGAGTCTGTTTGCGGTTTCTCCTTCTGGAGTTTCCATGAATACAAAACGAATTAGATCACCTGATTCTAATACGAGACTTTGTTGATAGCGCTCGCACGTTTCCGTGATGGTTTCTCCTAGTTTTTCTGAAGTGATTGTTTGAAGATTTTCATAGTGTAATTTCCCATCATGTGCCATGTAATATTGCTCCCATTTGTTTTGTTTTTTCTCAAATAACAAACGAAATACATCGTGATGTGCCACTAAGGTTTTTACAATTTTTTCTACATCGGTACGTGTTACTTTTTTGGTAACATCTAATAGCAATGATTGATTGTAATGCGCCATTTCTGAAAACTCACTGTCAAAAAACCACTGTTGTATTGGTGTCAGTTCAAAAGCACCTTCTAGCAATCCTTGTTCGGTAACAATTTCAGTAGAAGATTCTTTTTCTAAAAGCTGTGCCAATAAACGTATGGTTTGATTTTCAAAAGCTTCTTTTGGCGTGAAGTAATATCCTTCTCTTTTCGCTCTACTTACTAATTGAATGGTAATGATAGAATCGCCTCCGAGTTCAAAAAAGTTATCGTCTATTCCTATTTCAGAAACATTGAGTAAATTTTGCCATAACTTCGTTAGTGCAATTTCAGTTTCAGTGCTAGGCGCAACATATTCAGCAACTTGCATTTCGACAACGTCTGTATCAGGTATTTGCTTGCGATCTATTTTACCATTTTGGTTTAACGGCATTGTTTCCAACACCACTAATAAAGAGGGTAGCATATAGTGTGGTAAGCGTTCTTCTAAGAATTTTTGAACTGCAGCTTTTTCATAAGCTTCTTCCACAGAAATGTAACCTACTAAACGTTTTCCGAGCGATTCGCTTTCTCGCACTAGTACAACTCCTTGTATGATGTTTGGTGCACTTTGCAATACGGTTTCTATTTCTCCTAATTCTATTCGGTTTCCTCTAATTTTTACTTGGTAGTCTTTTCTGCCAATAAAATCTATGTTTCCATCGGGCAACCAACGTGCTAAATCGCCTGTTTTATAGAGTAATTCTCCTTTTTTGTATGGATTTTGTATGAATTTCTCGCGTGTAAGTTCGTCTTGATTGATGTACCCTCGTGATAATCCTGCGCCACCAATACATAATTCTCCAACAATTCCCATGGGTAAGAGTTCGCCATCATTTCCAAGTATGAAAATTTCAGTATTTGCAATCGGTTTTCCTATTGGCAATTGCTTTCGATTGGCATCCGAAGCATTTATTTTATGAATGTTTGATGATATGGTACATTCTGTAGGTCCATATTCATTGTACACATGCGTATTTTTTGCACATTCCAATACAATATCCATGTTTATGGCTTCTCCTCCGACTTTCAACACTCGTAGAAATGCTAGTTTTTCAACATCCAAACTTACTAAGTATGATGGCGGAATGTGTGCAATAGTTACTTTGTGTTCTTCCAGATATGAAGCGAAGTTTTCTCCATTTTTGATCAATTCTTTTGGTAGCAGTAATAAACTCGCTCCTGAGATAAGACTTGTAAAGATTTCATTGCAAGAAACATCAAAGGAAAGTGATATAAATTGTGATAGACAATCGTGTTCTGTAACGCCAATTCTTTCTTTTTGATCTAACATTGCATTGACTAAATTGCGATGTTCAACCATAATTCCTTTTGGATTTCCTGTGGAACCAGAGGTATAAATTACATATACCAAGTGATTGCTTTTTGCAGTTGGAATTAAGTTTTGAAGATTTTCGCCTGCACTCGGTATGTTTTCAAATTCAATGTCTATGGAAATGGCTTTTGTACCAAATTCTAAAATATCAAAGAGGCTTTCCGAATTGATGATTATTAATTGTAGTCCAGATTCATTAATGATATATTGTTTTCGTGATTCGGGATAATCGATATCAATCGGCACGTATGCTGCACCCGATTTTAAGATTCCAAGGATGGAAATAATCATCCATTCCGAACGATTCATCATGACACCTATTAAATCATCAGGTTGTATGCTGTATTCTGAGCGAAGGTAGTTTGCTAATTGATTGGCTTTTTCATTCAACTCTTTATATGTGAACTTTGCATCACCAGAAATTAAAGCAATATTGTTAGGCGTTTTTTCTACCTGATTTTCAAATAATTCAACAATTGTTTGCTCTAGATTATAGTTTGTTTCCGTTGCATTGAAATCATTTAACAATGTTACATCCTGTTGCGATAACATGTCCAACTCATGAATTTTAGTCATTGGATTTTTCACGATGGCTGCAAGAATATTTTCATAATGCACCATCAAGCGTGAAATGGTTTCAGGAGCGTATAGTTCTTTACTATACGTAACAATAATATTGATTCCTTCTGACGTTTCTTGTGCGCTAAAGTGTAGATTAAAATCTATTTTCACTTCTGATATTGGCTCGTGGAGTAAACGAAGTTCTTCTAGTTCCACAGCGGCTGCTTCTGCTGTATTTTGTAATACAAATACAATGTCTTGAATGGTTGATCTACTGTTAAGATCGCGTTCATCTTCTATGATTCCAATTACTTTTTCATAAGGAATATCTTGATGTGTATACGCGTCTAATAGTGTTTTCTTTACTTGAAGTAACAAATCATTAAAACGAGGTGTTCCTGCTAAATTGCTCCGTAATACTAATGGATTTAAGAAAAAACCGATCAACGGCTCCAACTCTGCTTGACTTCTGTTTGCAATGGGACTTCCAATGGTAATGTCGTCTTGACCAGAATATCTGTATAATAAAACTTTGAATGAAGCCAATAGCATCATAAAAAGTGTTGTTTCTTCTTGTTGACAAATTCGCTTTAATCCTTGAAGCGTTTTATGATTGATGATATGTCTGTGACTTGCTCCTTCATACGTTCTTGCTCCTGTAATTTTATAATCGGATGGAAAATCGACTCCATAAGCACCTGTTAGTTTTTCTTTCCAATAACTTAATTTATTTTCAAGTACTTCACCTTTTAAATAGTTTCGTTGCCAAATAGCGTAATCGCCATATTGAATTTCTAACGGTGGTACATTTAGCGCTATTCCTTTGTTGTAATGCTGATAGTATCCAACTAATTCATTGATAAAGATTGGTAATGACCAACCGTCACTTGCAATATGATGCGTGACTAATACTAATACGTGTTCATCTGCATTTATAGATATTAAACTTGCCCGCACTGTATGATCTTTGCTTAAATCAAACGGTTTGTTTATTTCACGAGTTATTGTCTGTTGAAGCGAAGTTGTTTCTGCTTCCAAGGTCATTTTTAGTAGCGACCATTTGTTTTTTGGCAATACTTTTTGATACCCAACTCCATCGTCATCTTCTAAATATATACTTCGCAGTACTTCATGACGGTTTATCACATCTTGAAAAGCCTTTTCTAAATGGCCAGAATTTAAAACACCATGAAAACGCAATACCATAGGCACATGATATTCCAAGCTTCCGCCTTGTAGTTTGTCTAAAAACCATAGACGTTCTTGCGAAAAAGATAAAGGAATCCGTTCGGGTCGGTTCACTTTTTTGATGGATGAAACTGCGGTTTCAGTTTCATGATTTTGAAAGTATTTTATGAGGTTTTCTTTTTCACTTTTTAAGGTTGATAAGAAAACATCATCTATTTGTTTGTCTCCAGAAATACTAACTAAAAGCTTACCATTTTCATAGGAAATAATCACTCCTTTATCGTTGGCTTCTTTAAGTAATTTTAAAATATTTTTTATCATCATATACGCTGTCTAGACTGATTAGAAACAATGTTATTGTTTTCGTTCAATGGGAATTTGAATGTCACTATTATTCACAATTGAAGTGTTAACAATGTCATCGCTGTAATGAAAAATACTGTGGTGTATTTATTTTATGTAGTGGTAGTAAGAGCGGAAAAGCTTGCTGATTATAAACTCTTTAAGATGCGCTTAGTGTTTGCTCCGAAAAAAAGTATGAAGGAATAGTTGCAGTAATATTTTGTCGTAGAGAATCTATTCGTACTATGATTTTCTTTGCATTATCGACTTTTAATATTTCACATTCAAGTCCACTTAGTGAACCAAACGTAATTTTTTTAATCTCTCCAATCTTTGGTAGTTGTGCATTTGTTTCAATTTCCATTAAACCATCTGCTTTCATTAATCGTTTTATTTTTTCAATTGTACAACCTGGTACTTTAGCATATTCTTTTCCAAAGCGAATGTATGCACAAGCACCATAGGTGGACAAAGCATTGTGAAATTCTAATGGACTTTTGATGTTTACAAAAACATACGACGGAAACAGTGGTTTTATGATTGTTTTTTTCCGATCGCTCCATTGACTAATTGTTTTTATCTCGGGCAAGAATGCTTCTATTGACATATTAATCAATTGATTGCATACTTTTTTCTCATGGCGAGATCTTACATATAAGACATGCCAACAACTTTGTTTTTCCATGATGTATCTTTGATTTTTTTGCATAGCTAGCGCTACCCTGAGTCACATTTCGTATCTCAAACTTGAAAAAATAAAATGAATATTATTAAGGATTAGCTATTAATCATAGTAATATATAATCGTCAAAATCTTGTGATAAATTTGACAACTATAACGCACGTAATTTTGAATTACATGTGTTTCATTTCACCAATATGTTTTTGTTGGAATTTATTTCCGTTAAAATTCCCCTTATATATTTAGAAAGCTCGTTTATATGGGGGGAAATAGTAATACTAGAATTGCATTACTACAAAAAGCTAAACTTACTTTACTGCGTAAATATATAGAATAATTTCATTCAATTAAAGAATAAATTAACTTTTTAATAATTCTATAACATATGCTGAGAAGTCTTCATATTGAGACAGCATATCTCACTAATGAAATTGCGGATTTCGTATAATTGTAACCATTCGAGATTTATCCCAACCAAGCTTCTCTGTCCAATACTTCTATATTGAATAGCTTCTGCGATATGAGTTGCTAGATGTCTTTTTCTTGACCTAAATTGCCAATGGTACGTGCAACTTTCAGAATTCGGTCATAGGCACGTGCAGATAAACCCAAACATTCCATGGCGTTTTTGAGAAGATTTAATGCTTCCTTTCATCAAAATATCTTGAATTCTATCTCAGGTAAAATAAGTCCATCCGAAAATAAAAATCACGCATCATACTACTCCTAATGTATCACTAAGGCTATTAAAAAGATGGATGCAACAAATGTTTCAATGTTCGCATCATTAGTTTTATATTACCTTTACGATTTAAAGTACTTTTATTAGCCAAAGAAAAATAAGGAATCCTCAATTTCTATTTCTTAAATTTATAATCTTAAAATAACTCATACGTGTCTATGAATTTCATTTCTAAATATTACGCCATAATTATCTGTTTTTCATTTACTATTTTTACAACTATAAACGTACAATCGCAAGAAAGAAAAGAGCAAATGGAAGCAAAAATAGATTCTGTACTATCATTGCTCACCTTAGAAGAAAAGGTGGCTATGTGTCATGCACAATCAAAATTTAGTACCAAAGGCGTAGAGCGCTTGGGAATCCCTGAAATTTGGATGTCTGATGGACCTCATGGAGTAAGAGCCGAAATAAGTTGGGACGATTGGGCGTATGCAGGTTGGACAAATGATTCTATCACTTCATTTCCTGCACTTACCTGTTTGGCTTCAACCTTCAATCCAACATTAGCAAGTGAATATGGATTTAGTGTAGGAGAAGAAGCACGTTACCGAAAAAAAGATATCCTTTTAGGTCCAGGAGTTAATATTTACCGAACACCTATGAATGGTCGTAACTTTGAATACATGGGCGAAGATCCATACTTGGCTTCTACAATGGTAGTTCCGTATATAAAAGGAGTTCAGAAAAATGGTGTCGCAGCTTGTGTAAAACACTTTGCACTTAACAATCAGGAAACGTGGCGTGATAAAGTAAGTGTAGAAGTAAGTGACAGAGCGCTTTACGAAATCTACTTACCAGCTTTTAAAGCTGCTGTTAACGAAGGAAACGTTTGGTCTGTGATGGGAGCGTACAATAAATTTCGCGGGCAATACACTACGCATCATGAAATATTAACTAAAATCTTAAAAAAAGATTGGGGTTTTGATGGAGTTTTAATTAGTGACTGGAGTTCTGCACATAACACGCAAGAAGCTGCTATGAACGGTTTAGACATCGAAATGGGAACAGGAACGGATGGTTTAGGAACGACAACTGCAAATCATTACGATCAATATTATTTGGCAACACCTTTTCTTGAAGGATTAAAAAAAGGAGAAATTCCAATGGCTGTTGTGGATGATAAAGTTCGAAGAATCCTACGATTAATGTATCGTACAAATATGACTAGCAATCGTCCACTTGGTAGAGCAAACAACAAAGAACACCATGATGTAGCTCGAAATGTCGCAACAGAAGGAATTATACTTCTAAAAAATGAAAATAACTTTTTCCCTATTAAAGATGATAAAAATATAACGATTGCTGTCATTGGAGAAAATGCAACAAGACGCATGACAGTTGGCGGTGGTTCATCTGAACTAAAGGCCAAATTTGAAATTTCTCCGTTACAAGGATTGAAAGAACGTTATAAAAATGCAACCATTATTCACTCCATGGGATTTGCTTCTGGAGAATCAATTTATGACCAAGTAATGCCTTCCCCTTACGATGCGGATTCTCTAAAAATAGAAGCGATTAAAGTAGCTAAAAAAGCAGATATTGTATTATTTATTGGTGGTTTAACAAAAAGTCATTTGCAGGATTGTGAAGGTGCAGACAGAGAGCAATATGGATTGCCCTTTGGACAAGAAGAACTCTTAAATGAAATAAAAGTAGTAAATAAAAATATAGGCTTTGTGCTAATTACAGGAAACGCCGTCGAAATGCCTTGGCTAAGCAAGGTTGATGGCGTTATACTAACTTGGTATTTAGGCTCTATGGCAGGACATGCAATTGCAGATGTAATAAGTGGTGATGTAAATCCTTCTGGGAAATTACCATTTTCGTTTCCTAAAAAATTAGAAGACAATGCTGCACATTCTTTTGGGCCAATCTCCTATCCTGGAGTTGACATGAGCCAAGAATACAAAGAAGATATTTTAGTTGGTTACCGTTGGCACGATACTAAAAAAATTGAACCACAATATGCATTTGGTTATGGAATGTCATATACTGATTTTAAAATATGGAACATTTCTTCAGATAAAAATAAATATTTGACAACTGATAGAATTACCATCAATTGTGAAGTGACCAATACAGGCAAAATTGACGGTGCAGAAGTGGTACAAGTATATATTGGAAAATCAGATTCTAAGGTAAAAAGAGCGTTAAAAGAACTCAAAGGTTTTTCTAAAGTATATTTAAAGAATGGAGAAACGCAATCCGTTACAATTTCAATTGATGTTGCCAAAATTGCCTTTTATGACGAAACTATTTCTGATTGGAATATTGAAAAAGGTGACTATGAAATTTATGTTGGAAATGCTTCTAACAATATCTCAAAAAAGTTAAAAATAACTGTACTTAAATAGACCTAAAGTCTTTTCTAAATCAAAATAAAAAGTACCAAACTTATAATTTATTATAATGAAAAAATATACGCTCATCATACTAACCATTGCACTCACAAGTTGTGTTTTAAATGATAAATCGAAGGAGAAACCAATCGGAGAAACTAAAAACGAAGTTGTTGTAGCATATAAAACGGATGCCGCTCTTGGTGAAGGCGCCATCTGGAATTATAAAACAAATGAATTATACTGGATTGATATCGAAGGGAAATCATTCAATATTTTTAATCCAAAAACGAACAAAAACCGCTCCTTTCCTACTTCATCACAAATTGGTACAGTCGTTCCTAAAAATAATAATGAAGCACTCATTGCTTTAACAGATGGAATTTATACCATCAATGTACACACAGGAAAAACCTCGTTATTTTTAGATATGAAAGAAGATTTAGTCGGCTGCAGGCTCAATGATGGAAAATGTGATCCTGCGGGTCGATTTTGGGTAGGTTCCATGAATTGGCAACAAGAAAAAGGCAAAGCGAAACTATTCAATATCAATAAAAATGGTGAACTCAAGGTAAAAGTTGATAGTGTCACCATCTCTAACGGAATTGTTTGGACAGCAGACAAAAAAACAATGTATTACATCGATACGCCAACATCACAAATAAAAGCGTACGATTATGACAATGTAACGGGAAACATCTCAAATGAAAGAGTTGCGGTTCAAGTTGCACCAGAATTAGGATTTCCTGACGGCATGACGATTGACGAAGAAGATATGGTTTGGGTTGGCATGTGGAATGGAAATGCAGTCATCCGATTCAATCCAAAAACAGGAAAAGTGCTTCAAAAAATTGAAGTCCCAGCGCATAATATCACATCTTGTGCCTTTGGTGGAGAAAACTTAGATACACTCTATATTACTTCTGCAAAACTAGATATGACGGACGAAGAATTAAAAAAATATCCACTTGCAGGATCTGTATTCAAAATTGTTCCTGGCGTAAAAGGTGTCAAAAGTAGCTTTTTCAACTAAAAAAATATTCAGATAACCAACTATGAAACTAACAAAATCAACTACATTCGACCTAAAATCGTATCTCTTTCTACTTATCGGGTTGCTGTTTATCAGTTGTAATAATGAAGAATCTTCAAACAAAAAAAAGACTTCTAAAGAAGATGTAATCGAAGCGAAAGTCAATGAAATACTATCCAAAATGACACTCGAAGAAAAAATTGGGCAAACCAATCTAAGAGGCGCATCGAGTAGAGTGGAAGGGCAATTGCCTGAAGAATTAAAAACGGCAGTTCGCAATGGCGAAATAGGTGCTTTTTTAAATGTGATGAATCTGGATTATGTTAAAGAATTACAAAAAATAGCCGTAGAAGAAAGTCCAAATGGAATTCCACTCATCTTTGCAAGAGACGTAATTCACGGATTCAAAACCCTCTTTCCAATTCCCTTAGGTTTGGCAGCTTCTTGGGATGCAGAAACGGCACGGATTTCTTCAGAAATTGCAGCATTTGAAGCGAGTTCGGCAGGAATCAGATGGACATTTGCGCCTATGTTAGACATTTCCAGAGATAGTCGTTGGGGAAGAATTGCTGAATCGCCCGGAGAAGATCCGTACTTAGCTTCTATTTTAGGAAAAGCTTATGTAGAAGGTTTTCAAGGCAATGATTTAAGCAGTCCAACAAGTATGGCTGCTTGTGCAAAACATTTTATTGGATATGGAGCCGCGATTGGTGGAAGAGATTATAATACTGTGAATCTTTCAGAACCATTATTACGAAATATATACTTGCCGCCTTTTCAATCAGCAATTGATGCTGGTGCAGCTACAGTCATGAGTTCTTTCAATGAAGTAAATGGAATTCCGGTAACGGGAAATGAATTTCTGATGAAAGATATATTGAGAGGTGAATTAAAATTTGACGGATTTGTCGTAAGCGATTGGGATTCTACGGTAGAAATGATAAATCATGGATTTGCAAGAGACGAAAAACACACCGCAGAATTATCTGCTATTGCAGGTTTGGACATGGAAATGTCAAGTCAAGCGTATGAAAATCATCTTAAAAAATTAATTGAAGAAGGAAAAGTTACCGAAGCACAATTGGATGAATTTGCGAAGAATATATTACGTATCAAACTCAGATTGAATCTATTTGAAAACCCATACATTCCTGAAGATCACACAGGAAATTTATATGCCGAGTCACATCTGGCGGAAGCCAAAAAAGCAGCCATAAAAAGCACGGTTCTATTAAAGAACGAATCTATTCTTCCGTTAAAGAAAACTACAAAAGTTGCCGTCATTGGTCCAATGGCGAACAAACCGCATGAACAATTGGGAACGTGGTCGTTTGATGGCGAAAGAACGCATACCATTACACCTACAATCGCGTTTGAAAATGCAAACGTAAACTTTCAATTTGCAGAAGGATTAACACATAGTAGAGATAAAACGACCAAAGGATTTAGTGAAGCAATTCGTGCTGCAAAAAACGCAGATGTTATTCTATTTTTTGGTGGTGAAGAAGCTATTTTATCAGGAGAAGCACATAGTAGAGCCAATATTGATTTGCCAGGCGCGCAAGTTCAATTACTCAAAGAATTGGCAAAAACAGGAAAACCAATCGTCCTTGTAATTATGGCAGGACGTCCAATTACGATTACAAATATTATTGATGATGTAGATGCTGTTTTAATGGCTTGGCATCCAGGAACTATGGGCGGAGAAGCGTTGCGAGAAATTATTTTTGGAATTAGTGAACCTCAAGGAAGATTACCAGTTTCTTGGCCAAAAACTGCTGGGCAATTGCCGTATTTCTACAATCATAAAAATACAGGAAGACCTGCCGAAAAAGATCAATTTGTACAATTGGATAGCATTCCTATTGGTGTATGGCAAAGTTCGCTAGGAAACGATTCGCACTATTTAGATATTGGTTATACGCCACATTTTCCGTTTGGATATGGATTGTCATATACCGAATTTAAGTACGAAAATGTAGCTGTTTCAAAAAATACTATCAATTTTGATGAAGCGATAACAATTACGGCTTCCATTACAAATACTGGAAAAAGAGACGGAACAGAATTGGTACAATTATATGTGCAAGATGTTGTTGGAAGTATTACCAGACCAATCAGAGAACTGAAAAGGTTTGAACATGTATCCTTAAAAAGTGGCGAAACGAAAGAAGTAACATTCAAAATTTCATCGGAAGATTTAAAATTCGTCAATCATAAATTGATTGATGCCGCAGAAGAAGGAAAATTCAATGTTTGGGTTGGTCCAAATGCTGCTCAAGGATTGCAAACCTCTTTTTATTTGAAGGAATAAATCGTTACTGCTGTTTCTTTTTCCCATACAAACGGTAGTAATACCAAGCAGCTATACCTCCTATAAAAGAAAATAAAGCCAACATCCAAAAAACATGTTGATGCCCTTTTGCACCTGGCGAATTTTCTAGGAGATATCCCATCGCTGGTCCTGCGAATATATCTGGTGTATAGCCTATTAAGGATATAAGGCCAACCGCAGTTCCTGTAAGAATCAAAGGTATTTCCCCTTTTTCCATCACCGCAAAGTATAGCGAACGTGCCGCATACACTCCAGTTGCCACAATCAAGATCGAAACAAAAAACAAAATTGTTGCAGACGCTGTAATAATTCCCGTTGCAAACAATAATGCTCCTAAGAATGAGAAAATAAAACCAATTACCAGCCAAAAAGTAATTTGTGACCTATCTGCCAATACACCAATCACCACTCCTACAATTGGACGAATGAATAACAAAAATGTCCCAACTTGTGCAGATTGCACTTGGTCATATAGCATCACGTCTTGTGCATATAGTGAAAATACATCGGTAATTTTATAACCTACATAGGCGCAAAGTATAATGATCATGAGCAACAACACTGAAGGTAATTTTAAAACTTCCTTGATCTGTGATACTGTTATTTTTTCCAGAATGATCTTTTTTTCTGTTTGCTTATCCAATTTCAAGAAGAACCAAACCAATATTCCTACGAGTGTCACTATCCCAGCAGATACAAGTATGACTTGTTTAAAAGCTTCTCTACTTTCCGAAATTGTTACCTCGGAAACTTCTGAAGAAATAAATAATGAAAAAATAAGCACACCCATCACTCCGAACAACGCTCCTACTAGACCACGTCCGCCATCCAAAAAGCCAAAAGCTTTGCCTTGCGAATTAGCCCCACCCCAAATTCGAGTTGCCTTAATCATTGGAGCCCAGAATAAAAAAATGGTTGTAAAACCCCAATAACCATACAATATTTTTAATACTGTATAACTAGGAAATGTGGCATAAACGAGTCCTCCTAAAGCAGTCATCCATAGTGCTACTGCCATCAATTTTCTTGGAGCAAACTTATCGGCTAATGGACCTCCGAAGAGATAAGATACTAAGGCTACAATACCATATACTGAGAAACAGAGTCCTAACTGAAGGTTGTCCAGACCAAACACCTCAAGTACCGTAGGTCTAAAGACTCTTGGAAGAACAAACGGAAGAATAAATACAGATTCTCCAGCCAAAATTAATACTAATAGAAAGTACCAAGGCGCTTTTTTCATAAGATCATATACTTTCTTTTAAATGAATTTAAACATTTTCTAGTGTGTTGGTTAACGGTTTTGTGTATGGTTAGTTACGTAGTTAAGCATCTAATTTAGTAAATAGAAAACGAACCAAAGAGAAATCCGTAAGATTCTCCTAGTACACACAGAACTAGCAATTGACTATACACGCCTTTGTTACCTGCTGTTATTATTCTAAGTATAAATTTCGATTAAATTCTGTAAACTTTGATATTTGACCGTCATACTTATTTTGAGTAATTCCACCTTTTACTATCTTCTCGTCTTGAACTACAGATCCTATTCGAATGAGAATTGAAAATCCAATATCAGGTTTTTCCATAAAGTCTTTTTTATTCTCTTTACTTAGGATGAAGTTATTTTCATAAAGATGTGAATTATTATTTTTAATCGCTCTATTGTATGCTGACATAGATTCTCCTCCATTTTGTGATTTAGCAATAAATCTTTCCATAAAGTCAATAGTATAATCTAATTCACCAATTAACTGATTTATGTAAAAGCCCATAAAGATTGGTTTTTCAATTCTGTCGTAATATCTGATCTTAAATGCATTTTGTAATATTTCTAAGAAAACAGGGTCAAATTCTACGGTCACGTCATTATTAATTTTAGATAGAAGCTTTTTGAGTGATTCAAATCTGTCTAAATGGTAATGATATTTTTCTCTTTTTTTGAGATTAAATACAATTAGAGCTTTCAGATATTTTTCGACTGAAGTACTTGCAAGTGTTACTCCTTGAACTACCAAATGGCTATTTAGTAAAAAACGAGCTGCAATATAGTCGCGATAACCAAGGTCCATTAGCCAATGTCCTTTATAAAGTTTTTCAGTCCATGTAATCGAATTTTCCATATAATTGCAGGTAACGTATATATAACAAAAATTCCAGTCATTTCTAGTATATCTAAACCTTGTTATACAGTTAAAATTTAGTTATCCCTAAAACTAGAAGAATCATCCCAAATAACAAAATGATTTGAGAGATTTTAAATTTATGTTTAAGAATCAAAGTACTCTCGAAGAAGTGATATGGTATCTTAGTGTGTAGACGTAAACCTTTAGATGATGTCGGAATTGCTATAGAAGGAACTAAAGGAGCAACTCCAGAAGAACTTGAAGTTATACTAGAACAAGTCATTCAACGTTTTTCTTTAGGCTTAACGCTGAATGTTTTTTTTAAGATATTCTTTTAATTTAAAAAAATTATCCTTTAAAAATTACGCATAAAATTCTAACTTTTAAATTCTTTAAAACAACAAAAGTTAAGAAACTTCTGCTGTTAATTTTTTGTTGCAAATCCACTCAATTTAAAAATCACACAATCTTGCCACTAACATAAAACTACTTGGATGCGTAATCGTAAATCGTGCTCTGGAAATGGTTACTTCTCTGTCTTCCAACGGTTGTCGCATGACTTCTAAGACGCTTCGTTTAAACTCAGGTAATTCATCCAAGAATAATACGCCATTATGCGCTAACGAGATTTCTCCAGGTTGTGGATAACTGCCACCGCCCACTAACGCGACGTCTGAAGTGATATGTTGCCCATTTGCAACATTAAACTGAAAGCCGAAAAACCTTGTTATTTAGCACTTCCCAATGAAAACGATAAAAGCCTCGGCGCTGAGTTAAAACGTCAACGTTTAGTCTTAGGGTGGACACAACAGGAAACGGCTAGTCACTTTGGAGTACTTAAAGACTCCTACCAAAACTGGGAGTGGAATCAATATATCCCTCATATACGGAATCGAAAGAAAGTTGTTGAGTTTTTAAGGCATAACTATTGGGATGATGGAACTGATTCGTTATCGAATAGATGTTTGTTGTATAGAGTTGAATATGGATTAACGATGAGTGAATTTACATCGAGAATGAATGTTAGTACTAGGTCTATTGAGCGGATTGAGGATATGGGAAAGAATGTATCTTCTGAAATGGAAGAAGTAGTTAATTCTTTCTTATGTTTGAGGTGATATCTATATTAAATCTATCATTCTTCAAAAGAAGATATTAACTCGAAACTATCTCCAATTTATTGCTGCCCTGGCCTTAAATACTCTCTGTACCTTCTAAATCTTCCTCTTTTGTGAAATCGAATATTTATAGTAGCCCAAGAATAATCTTTTCCACCCCAATTTACTATGGTCGGTGTTAAGTAGATACCACTCTATCTAATAGTTTGTTTCCACAGTATCTTCTATTGAGTTTGTAATCAACAAACTTATTATATTGCACTGGAAAAAAAATGAAGAGCCATCTTAACAGATTATAAAAAATATCTCCTAATAAAAAATAAGGTGGATTAAATAATCCACCTTAAAAATATCATTCTAAACATATAGAAGAAAAAATTTGAGCTTCTAATGTTTTATAATGCGTTTAGTAACTATGCCTTTATTGGTTTTTATGTGTAGTAATAATACGCCACTACTTATCTGAGAAACATCTAAGATATCTTGTGATTTTGTTCTTAAAATTATTCTACCTAGAGCGTCTATAACTGTGATTTGCTCTATTAACAAACCATTTTTAGTGCTTATATATAGCATATCCTGAACAGGGTTAGGATAGATTTGTAAAGCTGTATTAAAATCTACATCTTCAACACTAAGTGTTTCACTTAAAGTAACTGCCACACGGTTAGAGGTATAAGCTTCAGTAATACGTTTGATGGCATTATTACCAGTATCTGCAACCAGAATTTTGCCGTCTAATTGAACTGCTATACCACGTGGATTATTAAACACAGAACTCAAAGTTGTAATATTAGCTCCATCAGCACCCATACGTTTTATAACGTTATTAGAAGTATCTGCAACTAGGATTTTTCCATCCAATTGTACTGCGATACCACTAGGACCACTAAACCCTGAACCCAAGGTTTCTATATTAGTCCCATCAGCATCCATGCGTTTTATAGTATTATTACCCGCATCAGCAACTAGGATTTTTCCATCTGACTGCACCGCTATTCCAATAGGAAAATTAAAACCCGAGGCTAAGGTTTCTAGATTAGACCCATCGGCATCCATACGTCTTATAAGTCCATTTTGTATGTCTGCAACTAATATCTTACCATCTGCCTGTACTGCTATACCAGAAGAACTATTAATACTTAAAGTTAAGGTTTCTATATTAGACCCATCGGCATCCATACGTTTTATAGCACCATTATTTGTGTCAGTAACCAATATTTTACCATCGACTTGTACCGCTACACTAGTAGGTTGATTAAACCCTGTTCCCAAAGTTTCTATATTAGTCCCATCAGCGTCTATACGTTTTATAGCATTATTAAAGGTATCTACAACTAATACTTTACCATCAGCTTGTACTGCTATGCTATAAGGGAAATTAAAACTAGAGTTTAATGTTTCTACAGTTGTAGTTGTGGCTGTCAATTCTTCTACATAATACGTACCTGCACTTAGTACATCTGTAGTTGCCAAAACTGTACCTCCACTAGCTGCACTAAACCATTGTGCTGTAGCATTAGTACTTGGTGTACTTGCTAAATCTGCTACAGTAGCACCTGTTGTATAGGTTTGTGTATTATCAGATATACGATTAACTGTTACTGCTAAACGCTCTGTGCTTTCTAAACTATTTATTGTTTGGCTAGCGTAATAGGTAGTATCATCTGTTAATAATGTGGTAGTTGGTAATGCTGAACCACCAGTAGCTGCTGCATACCATTGTATAGTGCTTCCTGTAACTTGCAGTGCACTTAAATCTTTATCATCTCCTGTATAAATTTGGATGGTATAGTTTGTAGTTGGGGCAGCAGTTACTTGCTGTTCTACCACTACAGCCACACGATTTGAAGTATAAGCTTCTGTAATACGTTTGATGACAAAATCAATAGGATCTGCAACAAGAATTTTTCCATCCGATTGTACCGTTACACTACTAGGGAAACTAAACCCTGAATCTAAGGTTTCTATATTAGAACCATCTGTATCCATACGTTTGATGGCATCATTACCACTATCAGCTACAAGGATTTTTCCATCCGATTGTACTGCGACACCTCTAGGACCATTAAACCCTGAGCCCAAGGTTTCTATTCCAGAACCATCGATATTCATACGCTTTATGGCATTATTATTAGTGTCAACAACAAGGATTTTTCCATCCGATTGTACTGCTACACCAAAAGGAAAATCAAAACCAGAACCTAAGGTTACTATGCCTGTTCCATCGGTATTCATACGCTTTATGACATTATTACCACTATCAGCTACAAGGATTTTTCCATCCGATTGTACCGCTACACAAGTAGGAGAACTAAATCCTGAACCCAAAATTTCTATTCCTGTACCATCTTCATTCATACGTTTTATAAGATTATTAAACGTATCGGCAATCAATATTTTACCATCTGTTTGTACATTAATACTAAAAGGGCGATTAAAACCTGAGCCCAAGGTTTCTATACCTGAACCATCGACATTCATGCGTTTTATGGCATTATTATTAGTATCAGCAACAAGTATTTTTCCACCTGATTGTATTGCTACACCATTAGGAGAAGCAAACCCTGTACCTAATGTCTCTATAGTTTGCGATGTCAATTCTTCTACATAATAAGTACCTGCACTTAGTACATCTGTAGTTGCCAAAACTGTACCTCCACTAGCTGTACTAAACCATTGTGCTGTAGCATTAGTACTTGGTGTACTCACTAAATCTGCTACAGTAGCTCCTGTTGTATAGGTTTGTGTATTATCAGAAATACGATTAACCGTTATCGCTAAACGCGTTGTACTCTCTAAACCTCCAATAGTTTGGCTTGCATAATAGGTGGCACCATCGGTTAACAATGTCGTATTTGGTATGGTTGAACCACCAGTAGCTGCTGCATACCATTGTATGGCTGTACCTGTAACTTGCAAAGCACTTAAATCTTTATCATCGCCTGTATAAATTTGTGCGTAGTATGTGGTGGTTGGTGCTAGTGTTGGTTGTTGCTCTACTATGACTGCCACACGGTTAGAAGTATAGGCTTCTGTAATACGTTTGATGACATTATTACCATTATCTACAACCAGAATTTTCCCATCTAATTGTACAGTTATACCATAAAGCTGAACAAACCCTGAGCTCAAAGTTTGAATATTAGATCCATCTACATCCATGCTCTTAATAACATTATTACCGCTGTCAGCAACTAAAATCCTACCATCTGCCTTTACAGCTATACCGGAAGGTTGATTAAATCCAGAACCTAAAGTCACTATATTAGTACCATCAGCATCCATACGTTTAATAGCATTATTGAAAGTATCTGCCACCAAAATCTTACCATCGGCCTGTACAACCACTCTCCAAACATTATTAAAATCAACGCCTAAAGACACTATGTTAGTACCATCGGCATCCATACGCTTAATAGAATTGTTAAAGGCTTCTGTTATTAAAATCTTACCATTAATTTGTACTGTTATACCTCGAGGAAAACTAAATCCAGAACCTAAAGTCACTATGTTAGTGCCATCAGTATCCATACGTTTAATAGCATTATTGAAAGTATCTGCCACCAAAATCTTACCATCGGCCTGTACTGCTACCCCACTAGGACCATTAAAACTGGAGCTTAAGGTTACTATATTGGTGCCATCTGCATCCATACGTTTGATGGTATTACTACTTGCAACCAGAATTTTTCCATCTGCCTGTACTGCCAGGGCTACAGGGGAAATAAAACCAGTGCCTAAAATCTCAGTATTTAAAGGCGTCTGCTCTTCTACATAATAAGTACCTGCACTTAAAGGATCTGTAGTAGCCAAAGCTGTCCCTCCAGTTGCTGAACTAAACCATTGTGTTGTAGCATCTGTACTTGGTGTACTTACTAAATCAGCTACAGTATCACCTGCTGTATACGTTTGTGTATTATCTGAAATACGATTAACCGTTATCGCTAAACGTTCTGTACTTTCTACACCACCAACAGTTTGACTAGCGTAATAGATAGTACCATCTGTTAATAATGTGGTATTTGGTAATGCTGAACCGCCAGTAGTTGCTGCATACCATTGGATATTGCTTCCAGTAACTTGCAGTGCACTTAAATCTTTATCATCTCCTGTATAAATTTGGGTGGTATAGTTTGTAGTTGGGGGAGCAGTTACCTGCTGTTCCACCACTACAGCCACACGATTAGAGATATACGCTTCTGTAATACGTTTTATAGCATTATTACCAGTATCTGCAACAAAGATTTCCCCACCTGAATGTGTGGCAACACCACGAGGAACAACAAATCCAGAACCTAAAATCTCAATGTCTGTACCACTGGTAGTCATTCGCTTTATGGCATTATTATTAGTATCAGCTACAAGAATTTTTCCATCAGGCTGTACCGTTACACCATAAGGTAGACTAAAACCTGTACCTAAGGTTTCAATATTTGTTCCATCGGCATCCATACGCTTTATAGCATTATTAAAAGTATCTGCTACCAGAATTTTCCCATCAGCTTGTACCGTTATATCAAAAGATTCTCCAAAACCAGAACCTAAGGTTTCTATTATGTTGCCATTGGTAGTCATACGTGTTATATCAAAAGGATCAACAACAAGAATATTTCCATCTACTTGTACAGCTACACTATATGGGAAACTAAAACCACTGCCTAAGGTTTCTATACCTGTACCATCTGCATTCATACGTTTTATGGCATTGTTAAATGTATCCGCTACCAGAATTTTCCCATCAGGTTGCAAAGCTACACCATAAGGCTGATTAAAACCACTTCCCAAAGTTTCAATACCTGTACCATCTGCATTCATACGTTTTATAGCATTATTATTAGTATCCGCAACAAGGATTTTCCCATCTGGTTGTACCGCTATACCATAAGGTGAATTGAAACTAGAATTTAATATTACTGCGCCTGCTGTGGTTTGCTCTTCAACATAATATGTACCTGCGCTTAAAGCATCTGTAGTTGCCAAAGCTGTCCCTCCAGTTGCTGAACTAAACCATTGTACTGTAGCATCTGTACTTGGTGTACTCACTAAATCTGCTACAGTATTACCTGCTGTATACGTTTGTGTATTATCTGATATACGATTAACGGTGATGGCTAAACGCGTTGTACTCTCTACACCTCCAACGGTTTGGCTAGCGTAATAGGTAGTAGCATCTGTTAATAATGTGGTATTTGATAATGCTGAACCGCCAGTAGCTGCTGCATACCATTGAATAGTGCTTCCTGTAACTTGCAGTGCACTTAAATCTTTATCATCTCCTGTATAGATTTGGGTAGGATATGTGGTGGTTGGGCTTGAGATTACTACAATTCCTGTCCAGTTAGATGTACCTCCTGTTAAAGTAAAATTAGTTAATGTACCGTTTAGGGCATTTGAGGTGGCATCTAGCAATGTGGTTTCGCTAGAATTATCAGCATTTACAATCCCTTGATTAAATTTATAATACGCTACCAAGCCTGTTTGGGGTAATGTTAAATCGGTTGCCATATTAGCAGTAATTTCGGCAGCTGTTCTTGTAACATTCCATATTCTAATATCATCTATGGTGGTATTTACATTTCTACCTCCAAGAGGCCAATCACCAATAGTTAAATTAGAAGCACTACTAGTTATAGCTGCTGTAGTTGGAGTACTTGAAGTTTCTACTCCATCTATATATAGCTTTAGGTTTGCTCCATCATAAGTTGCTGTAATATGGTATTCTACACCAAGAGAAATAGCAGTAGTAGATGTTGATGTTCCATACCAAGTACCAGAACTACCAATAAAAAAGCTTAATTTTCCATCGGCATCTCGTCTTAAAATATAGCCAGCAGCACTGGCTTGCTCCTTACTTATTATTGTACCATCACCATCAAGCGTTATAATGGCTTCAAGTGTAAGGTTAGTACCTGTAATGTCTAATGCAGAAGGATTTCCGCAATCGACAACATCATTAACGCCATCGAAATTCAATGCGGTGGCTTGTTGGCAATAAAGAGTTTGATTGGCTATTAAAAAAAATAGTAAACAGTAAATGTGTTTCATAGGGAATTAATTTAGTTATTGTTTACTGTCTTCATAAAGAATAACAGTACCACTTGCGAATCTAGATTTACGAGTAACTATTTCAAAAAAAATGTGAAAATCAAGTCTCTTTTTGTGAAGTATAAACGAAACAATAAGCTAAAATCAAATTTTTATGAGTTATATATAACTGAAGAACTAAATAATTTTTAATGCAGACTCAATCGTTTTTTTATATTTATTAGATATTGGAATATCATACTGATTTATCTGAATATAATCTTTACCAATCGTATCTATTTTAGAAATATTTATGAGGTAGCGTTGATGGCTTTGAAAGAATAAATCATCTGGCAAATACTGCTTAAAATCTGATAGTTTACTTCTAACAACATGGGTTTTATGTTCTAATCGTATTTCAAGATAATTACCATCGGACTTTACAAATTCAATATTTTTGATATTAAGTTTTATTTTCATTAATCTATCTTTAATGAAAATAAAATCATCAGTAATAATTGCATTATCTATATTAACCGTATCCCTTTTATTTTCTAAGAAATTAGTTAATGCAATAGTAATTGTAGTTAATAAAGTTGGTTCTTGATAGGGTTTCATTAAATACCCATTAGGCTTTGTATCTAAAACGTCTTTTAATGTTTTTTGATCTCCATACGCTGTTAAATATACAATAGGCATATTAAGATACTGGCGTACTTTTTGAGCCAACCAAACTCCATTTTTTTCTCCTGCCAAATTAATATCTAATAGGAGTAAATCGGTTTTAGAATCTTGCAATTCTTCCCAAGCTACTTCTGCTTTTGCTGCCGATCCTGACAACTCATAATTATTGGTTAATAACATATTTTCTAAAGACATTCTTGAAATAGCAATATCTTCTACAATATATATACGTATAGCACTAGACATATTCTTCCTTTATTTTGAATTTAAATGTATAGATTAACCCGTCATTAGTTTCGGTTTTAAGTTGGGCATCTATTTCTTCTGCTAACATTTTTATGAGTCTAATTCCTAATGTTTTTGATTGCTCTTGTTTGGATATTGACACCATACCGACCCCATTGTCTTTATAGACAAATTCTAATTCCTCAGTATCTGTTTTTAACATGAGAACGGTAATAATACCTTCGTTATTTTTAAAAGCATATTTAAATGAGTTTGTAATCAATTCATTAAGCATTAACCCTATAGTTGTAGCGTAATTTAAAGGTAACGACACCTTATTGGTGTCAATATGAAACTTTATATTATCTAAATGCGAAACTTGCGATAATCTATCTGTAAGTTCATCAACATAATTCTGCATATTTATAAATGCAACATCATCATCTTGATATAGCATCTCATGAATTAAGGCTATAGAGTTAATATGTTTTTGAGATTCATTAACAACAGTATTAACAACTTCGTTTTTATATTTATTAGATTGTAAATGCAATAATCCAGATATAAGCTGTAAATTATTTTTTACTCGGTGATGTACCTCTCTTAATAAAACTTCTTTTTCATTAAGCGACTTCGTTACTATTTGTTTTTGGGCGCTAATAATTTTGGATTTTTTTCTGTTACGTTTAGATATAAAAAATAATGCCGCTATTAACAATATCAAAAAACCAATACTTAACTTTTGATAAAAATTGGTTTGCCGTTTTTCAGAAAGTTCTGCTTTACTTTTTATAAGTTGGTTAAGTTTATCTTCAGTATTCAACTTTATAGCTGTTAGTAAATATTTTTTATTAACCTTAGCCAATTCTACCGAATCTTTAAAATATCTTTCCTCTTTAAAATACACATTAGCCATATCACTTTCACCTTTAAGCAAATATAGCTTCGCTTTTAGATTTAAAGCATTTGTTTTAACCTTAGTGCTTTTATAATACTTGAGTATCTCAAAAACACTATCCAAATATTTTAATGCGACCTCAGGCTGTTTTTTATAATAATAAATGGATGCTATATCATAGTAAGCCTTAATTTCCAAATGTGCCTCATTGGTAATTTTACTTGTTTTTAAAACCTTAAAATGATATGGAAGTGCCATATCAAACTTATCGTGCTCCTCATAAATATTAGCAATGTTAGCCTTTATTGAGTTCTTAAAATGCTGTAAATATGTCGCACTAACATCTAAGTTTTCACCAATAACTTTAGTCTCTAATAACTCTAATGCTTTATTATAATTTACTAATGCAGAATCTAATTCTTGGTTATTAAAAAACGAGAGCCCTATATTATTATAACAACTACTTGCTCCATAAAAACTCTTTTTACTTAGCAAGTAGTTTAAATGCATTTTAAAATACCGTTGCGCCTGTTTATAGTTTTTTAAATTATAATAAACATGTGCATAATTATGATTAAATCCATTATCTGCATTATAAACCGCATCGCTATTATCTTTTGAAAATGCACTTCCGTGAATTCTAGTCTGCATTTGGTATAATTGCAGCAACTTTAACAACTCATCATAACGCTCTGCATTATTATAGGCTAATTTTAGTACATATAATACAAAGACAGATTCTCGCATGTTTAAAAACGCATCATTAGTGAGTAGTTCTTCTCCACGTTTTATAGTCTCCTGGATTTGTAATTGATTATTGTAATAATGAAACAAATAATATTTAGCTCTTATAATTTGCTTCTGAGGTTCATTAACTTCACACCATTTAAAATAACTTTCTGCAAGTTTTAAATAGGACGAAGAAAACTGATATTCTGACCTTTTAAACTTTATATAGTTTTCAAAATAATCAGTAGCATTTTGAAATTCTTTTTCCGTCTTAATTACCGTAAAATCTGGCGAAATAGAATCTTGTGCTTTCTCTTGACTAAAAACAGAGAACAGACTAAAAACAAATAAAATAAGTATCGTTTTCTTCATTGAAGATAAATATATTCTAATACTAAATATATTTCAAATTATTTAGTATCGTTTTTAAGGTTTATTTGGTATAAATCTCCATAATTTATTTTAAATAGAATAAATTATGTGAAGCTTCTTTTGTTTTTTGGGAAACTTAACCTCATATAAACCGAATTAGAAAATTGTAATATTCAAGGTTATAGTTTGGAATAGCGTTGCTGAATTTATGGATTACCCCAACCAACCTTCTCTATCCAAACTTCTGTATTGAATAGCTTCTGCAATATGGTTTGGCAATATATTTGGTTGCTGTTCTAAATCAGCAATAGTTCTCGCTACTTTGAGAATTCGGTCGTAGGCGCGTGCAGATAAACCCAAACGTTCCATGGCATTTTTGAGAAGATTTAATGCTTCTTGATCTAATTTGCAATACAGCCGAATTTGCTTGGTATTCATTTGTGCATTGTAATGCAATATTTCTGATTCTTTGAAGCGTTCCGTTTGAATTTCTCGTGCTTTGATAACGCGTTCGCGAATGATTGAACTTGCCTCGCCTTTTCGTTCTTCGGATAGTTTTTCAAAAGGAACTGGCGTGACTTCTATATGAATATCAATTCTGTCTAATAAAGGACCAGAAATTTTTCCCATATAGCGTTGCATTTCCATTGGTGAAGATGACATTGGCGAATTTGGATCGTTGAAAAAACCGCTTGGACTCGGATTCATACTTGCCACCAACATAAAACTACTTGGATACGTTATGGTAAATCGCGCTCTGGAAATCGTAACTTCTCTGTCTTCCAACGGTTGTCGCATGACTTCTAAGACGCTTCGTTTAAACTCTGGTAATTCATCTAAAAACAAAACGCCATTGTGCGCCAAAGAGATTTCTCCCGGTTGCGGATAACTGCCACCGCCAACTAAAGCGACGTCTGAAATTGTGTGATGTGGATTTCGAAAAGGTCGCTCAGAAATCAATCCCGATTTGTGTTTTATATTCCCAACTACAGAATGAATTTTAGTCGTTTCCAACGCTTCATGCAATGTTAATGGCGGTAAAATTGATGGCAATCTTTTGGCTAACATGGTTTTTCCCGAACCAGGTGGGCCGATTAAAATAACATTATGTCCACCAGCAGCTGCGATTTCCATACAACGCTTGATGCTTTCTTGCCCTTTTACATCGGAGAAATCAAATTCAGGAAATGCTAGATTTTTCAGAAATTCCGTACGTGTATCAATAATCGTTTGTTCCAAGAGTTCACCTTTGTCAAAGAAATCAATGACTTGTTTGATGTTTTCTACACCATAGACTTCTAAGTTATTGACAACAGCGGCTTCTTTGGCGTTTTGCATCGGTAGAATAAATCCTTTGAAACCTTCTTCTCTTGCTTTGATTGCGATGGGCAATACACCGTTAATAGGTTGCAAGCTTCCGTCTAAGGACAATTCGCCCATAATGACATATTGTTCTATGGATTCGGACTTAATTTGGTCAGAAGCAGCTAAAATTCCCAATGCTAAGGTTAAATCATACGAACTTCCTTCCTTTCGTAAATCGGCTGGTGCCATATTAATCGTAACTTTCTTTCCTGGAATTTTATATCCATTGTTTTGCAACGCCGCAGCAATACGATAGTTGCTTTCTTTGATGGCATTATCGGGCAAACCGACTAAGTGATAACCAATTCCTTTTGCGATATTTACTTCTACCGTAATCGTCGTAGCTTCAATTCCAAATACGGCACTTCCATAGACTTTTTTGAGCATTTTTAGATTCGTTTTTCATAAAACTATCTTTTTTAATGCAAGAATCCTAGAATGATTTCGTAAGCGTTGAATATTTTGTGTGAGCGTTGTGTTTTCTATATCAAATCTCCACAAAACCATTTAAAAATGCATAGTTTACCAACTCCGAAACGGAATGAATATTGAGTTTACTATACAGATTTTTTTTGTGCGATTGTACCGTATTTACAGAGATGAAAAGCAATTCGGCAATTTCTTTTGTCTTTTTATTTTGTGCGATGAGCTTCAGAATGTCTATTTCGCGCGGTGTAAGCTTGATTGTTGCTGCTTTTTGTGTTATTGGAATTTCTGTTAAATCATCAATTAGAATGCTTGTCAATCTTGAATCTACATAGGTTTCGCCTTTAGCAACTTTATGAATGGCTTCAATGAGCATTTCTTTGCTTGTATTCTTTAAAATATATCCTTTTGCGCCTTTGCTCATTGCTTTTTTGATGTATTCAATTTGATTGTGCATTGTGAGCATTAATGCGTGTACCGTGAGTTCTTGCGATTGTATTGCATCTAATACTTCCAATCCGTCCATTTCTGGCATGGAAATATCTAGAATTAATACATCAACCGATTGTTTTTGTAAAAATTGAAGCGCTAATTTTCCTGAGTTTACAATGTGTATTTCAAATGTTTCCAAACTA
Source organism: uncultured Kordia sp. (assembly GCA_964351775.1). GTDB lineage: Bacteria > Bacteroidota > Bacteroidia > Flavobacteriales > Flavobacteriaceae > Kordia. The sequence continues at coordinate 30,639 of CAYGPQ010000016.1, forward strand.
TTTTGAAGCATCAATTCGATACCTTCAGAAATAAGATTATGATCGTCACAGATTAATAATTTCATAGGCTAATGTATTGGAATGTCAATGTTTATAATAGTTCCACGTGATTCATTGGAATCAATATGACAAGAACCTTCTAGTATTGCGAGTTCTTTTTTTAAATTTTTTAATCCGATTCCACGTTGTTTTTTACCAGCTTTAAATCCTTTTCCATTGTCTTCAACCATCATATTGATGTGATCGGAATTACGCGTTATGTTAATGCTTAGTTCGCTCGCTTCTGCATGTTTTAGCACATTATTTACTAGTTCTTGAAGGATTCGAAAGATAAAAATACTGGTTTGTGAATTCTGAAAAGTATCTAAACCATGAATGGTTGTGTGCACTTTTAAGTTTCGATTTTCTACTTTTTTTGAAAAGGTAGTAATTGCATTTTCTAGGTTGAATTCTGGAATTGGATCTTTGTCAAATCGATGTGAAATAATTCGTACTTCATCTGTTACATTATCAAGGATTTGATTCGTTTTTTCGTATAGTTTTTTTGTGCCATCATGCGTATCAATTACATTTTTATCAAATGCCTGAAAGTGAAATTTCACAGACGTTAATAAGCTTCCAATATTGTTGTGTAATTCTTTAGATATTTCTTCTTTTTCCTTTTCTCTAGCGGATAATGTAGCGTTTATAATGTCGATTTCCTGGTCGTTGACTAAGTTCTGAATGCGTTCTTTGAGAAATAATTCCTGTTGTTTTGCTAATTGACTTGTCGTTTTTTTCAACTTATAAAAATACACCGAAATAATTGCTAACAAACACATACTTATTGCAATAGCAATTAAATACACATAGAGTTTTTCATTTTCTTCTTGCTTTCGCGAAGCCACTTCTTCTGCCAACATTCTATCTTTTTCCAACAGCGTAATCTCTGCCTTTTTCGCTTGCGTTTGATTCGATTTTTGTATGGCAGCTATTTCCCAAAGTTTCTGTTCATTGAATACAGAATCGTTCAACTTTTCATACGCAATTCGGTGTTGATATGCTTCTTTTAGATTTCCTTCCGCAAAAGCGATTTCTGACTGCATTTTGACCAAATAACGCTCAAAAGTGAGTTTTCCTTGGTTTTTTGAAATCAAAATTGCTTTTTCTAATGCTGTTTTTGCTTTCGCGATTTGATCCTGTGCTTGATACATGGAAGCTTTTGACAGATGAATTTTAGCCAAATTAGATGCTTCATTTTCTTTTGTCACAAATTGAGAAGCTTTGTCTAAATATTCAAATGCAACTTGTGTGTTCTTTTCAGAATACAATTCGGCAATATTCAAATATCCTTCTGCTAAAGCGGTAGAATCTTGCAATTGTTCTTTGAGTTGAATGCTTTTTTTGAAATATTCCAACGAAAGTGAATCTTCCCTTTTTTCATAAAATAACGCGCCCAAATTGTTATACAGCTTCGCAATTTCAAGTTCATTTTCGAGAGTTTGATAGTGTTGTAACGCTTTTATATAATAGTGTTCTGCCAATTTATAATCAGAAGATAAACTGTATACATTTCCCAAATTTGTATACGTCCGAACGGTTTGTAGGTTTGTAGCATCGGTTTTATTGAGTACTAATGATTGTTGATAGTGATCTACTGCTTTGTCATAAATTCCAAGTTTAGTATATACATTTGCCAAGTTTACATGCGTTGTACTGCGCTGTTTTTTGGTAATGCTACTATCCTGAATTGATAAAGCTTTTGTATAACTTTCTAATGCTTCATCATAGAGTTCGTTTCGTTTATACAACAATGCTTTTGTGTTGTAAACCGCTAATATACCTTTGTAATTGTTTGTACTTTTTTCAATACGTTCCGATTGTTGTAATGCGTAAAAAGCACTATCTAGTCTGTTTTTATGATTCCAATAATAGGCTTGAATCCTGAAACTTTTCGCGCGTGCAGTTGGGTTTTTGTGAATGATTGCTAGTGAATCTGCTTTTTTTGCGAATGAAAAAGAATCTTCCCATTGTCGCTTTCGCATGAAGGCAAACGCTTGTTTGTGTAAGCTATCAATCTGATTTGTAGTGTGCTGTTTTGTAGCTTGATTTGATTTTTCGCACTGTGTACAATGAATCGCAAAGAGAATCATCGCGCCAAGCGCAAAAAAACGTAGTATATAAAATGTGGTTTTTATGGTAGATGGTTTGTTGAACATGATTTACAGGACCGTTTCGTCTATAATATCCGAATCTTCATAGGTAATTACTTTTCGTTTTGTGCCTTCTGGCCTTACTAGATCGTGTATGTTTATTAAGAATATAAAATCGCTATTTAGATTAAATTCAAAATCTATATCATTTTCTTTATTTAATTCAAAAAACTTAAAAGCCACCGTTGGCTTTTCTAGTAGTATCGAATTTTTCTTTGCAACTACAAAAGTATTCAAATTCAGAATTCCCGGTGATTGTACATTCGCTTTATGATTTAGCAAATCTTTTGTTTCAAAACTTTTAATTTTAACATCGGGAAAAAGAGTCCAAATAGTTAGATATACATATATTTTACTGGCTTCTCGACCTACATTACGAGCAATGCGAACATCAAAGTCTAAGATAGATGATATTGGTTGGTTGGTTTCCATAAGTTGGTTATTTAGTCTTTATTAAACTATTAATTTAAAAAAATACTTCCATAATAGTTGGTATTTACTTCTTTTTTTGCTAATAAAATTACAGGACAATGCTATAATTGCCCTGTAAAAACTAAATTGACTTATAAACTTGGATCTATACTTGTAACTCTTGATGCATCCATAGCTTTTGATTCATCACCCGTTGGAACAAACATTCCAAGCTTAGAATCATACGCAACTGATATAGTGTTTACCCCACCTCCAAATCGTAATCTTGTCATTCGAGATGTTACATTAGTTACCACTGTATTGCTAACTACACTTCTTTCTAGCCATATATATAGTGTTGTAAATGGTGTCATTACCGCTTTATGTCCTAGTAAGGTTGGTACTGCTGAAATTGCATTTCCAGCAATTTCAGTTCCGTTTACATTGGCATTTTGAAATAATCCGATCGTCATAAAGTTTTTATTTTCGTATTTATTTTCTAAAGCATACGCATTAGGTGCGCCACCACCAATAGGTCCAGATATTGCTCCGCTTGTTTCTAAGGTATATAGTTGATTTTGTAATGCACCAACTGGTTCACTAGACAATTGACTTAACCTTGCCCCATTAGTAACCTCACTCGTAGAAGCATAAATTCCGTATTCTTCTTCCCATGATAATGTGTTAGCTTGCAAAGGTTTGTATACTTGCCAAGCGACATTTGGGTTGTTTCCTCCTTCTGGTTTGGCTACAATGACATTTAATCCTGCGAGCTCAATGTTTTCTAATTGTTCGTTTGTAAATAATGTATTTAAATTGAATGTAGACATGATGTATTTATTTTTATAATGGTTCCTACTCTCTTGAAGGCTTTTCGGATTCCGCCATATTTTAAATTTCTATTTTTAGTTGCATTGACAAGCTTTGTCATTTGCCGCTAATAGCAACAAAGCCATATCTCCAGAAGATAATTCTTCAATACTTTTTGCGTCAGTACCTGGAATTGGTAATTCTATACTAAATGTTTTACTCACGCATTTTTCACCAATTGGAAAAGGAAATTTAATACAGCCTTTTAATCCTAAATCAAAACTGATAATTTGTTTTGTTACTTTAAATTTTCTAATGGAAACTTTAATTGATACTCTATCTGTTGGCTTGAATTCAAAATCTATATCTGCATTGAATGTAAATTGTTTTGAAAAGTTTCCAAAAGGAGTTTCTGCAGTTAATCTTAATAATACAGATCCATCTCCATTTGCTGTTATTTCTGCACAAGCTCTAAATCCTAATACGCTAGGTGTACATTTTCTAATTGAACGCACATCAAATCCTTCGTATACTTCGTTACTTTTTACGGTGGTAATTGTTGACATAATTTTTATGTTTTAAATGTTTTGGTTCTTACTCTGTTAAGGCTTTTCAGATTCCGCCTTGCTAATGATCATTATTTTGTACACTCCAAAACTAGGGCAACAGTTTACACCAGAAAACACACGGATATGTGATTTTCAACTCACCTATTTATGTGATATTTTATGTTTAACTGATTGTTTTTTTTGATATAAAAAAGACGCAACACTTTTTATTTATTGGTACCGCGTCTTTTTCTTGAAGATTTTTTTAATTTTTCTGAAAAGAACTCAACTAGACGTTTTATGGCATAAAAAAGCTTCAATCCTATACGAATTGAAGCTTTTAATTATAGTTTTTGAGTATTTTTAGAATGAAGAAGAGCTTCCGCCACCGCCTTCACACGTAACGCCAAGTGTAACTGCATTTGAGTTCATTTTCATGTGTTGCACCACCGAGAAACCAACTCTACAACTTCCGTAATACGACATTATGTTTTTTAAACTAGGATTGTAAGCTGTATTACAAGGTCCTGTAAAACTAGGATCAATCGTATAAATACAGTTGCTAATGCTTGTACTAGGAAGAAATGTTATATCGGCTGGCGTATCAACGACTAAATCTCCTGTGGTATATCCGTTAGAGAAATTAGCACATTCTAATCCAAATTGATCTTCGTGTGTATGATACAATCCTAAGTTATGTCCAACTTCATGTGAAACCGTTGAAGCTTCTAAATGTCTATCATCTTGCGTAACAATCGTTGCTCTATTATCCATAATTCCCGCAGCGCCACCAGCATTTCCGTTGGCCAAGTATAATGTATTTACTAAATACATATTAATCATGTTTGCTTCATAAAGGTCTGTATTCTGTAATAAAGCATTGTACTCTGTGATATTGTCTATATCATAATAAGTGTCTGAATTTAAAGTATCATCGCCGCCATTTACAAATTGAATGCGTTTTACATCGACAAGTGTGCTTACAATTCCTGAAATGTGTACGCTAAAGACTGAATTCAAATTGTTGAGAATGGTTTGCATGTCTGCTGCTGCTGCGCCACCAGTTCCATCACCTTTTCTAATAAAGTTGAATTTTACTTTTATAAGGATTGGCGTTGGCGCATAAAATGAATTTGCAGATTGATTGATGTCTGTTGCATCTAGTACTACGCCAGTATGATTGTCATGTGTTACTACACATTCTACAAACTGTGCAGGTTCGGGGTATTTTGTTGGATATTTTATTGCTTCGGTTCTTTTTTGCAGATTTTCTTCTTCTGAGATTTCATCTTGTGTACACGAAACTATGATGAGTAATGAACTACATAAAAATAGTAATAGAAGTTTTGCATTGAATGCTGTATTTGACTTTTTCATAAATATTATTTTTTTTAGTATTTATAAAGAAGTTCCTATTTTGAAGATTTGTTACCCGAAGATTCGTCTATTTTTTCAAACCATTCGCCCTTCTTTAAGGAATTCGCGATGAATGGCTGTGAGTAGAATTTCGTTGGTGATTTTTTCGTCGCCAGCAGCTAATACTTGCAAACATGCAAATTGTACAATGTTTACAATGTTTGCACCTGTAACTTCGTATTTTTCTGAAATGGTATCTAAATCGAGATGTTCGTCAAAAAATGCCTCAGGAATGTATTTTTCCCAAAGTATCCGACGCTCTGGAATTCCAGGACTTTCAAATTCTATGATCGATTGAAATCTTCGAGTGAAGGCTGTGTCAATATTACTTCGATAATTGGATGCTAGAATGACTAAACCATCATGCAATTCAATTCGTTGTAGCAAGTACGATACTTCTTGGTTGGCATATTTGTCATGCGCATCACGAACGCCTGTACGCTTACCAAAGATGGCATCGGCTTCGTCAAAGAAAAGAATCCAATCTTTGTTTCTGGCTTTGTTGAAGAGTTGTGATAAATTTTTCTCTGTTTCTCCAATATATTTTGAGATCACTAACGATAAATCAATTCGGTAGACATCTTTTCCTGTGTGTTTTCCCATCAAACTTGCTGTTAGGGTTTTTCCAACGCCGGGCTCACCAAAAAACATGACTTTGTAACCTGGCTTGATTTTGTCTTTCATGTTGAAATCGTTCAATAAAGTTTCATTATGATCCATCCAAACGAGTACATTATTGACTTCATCCAATGTTTTTTGTTGGAGTACTAAATCGTCCCATACCATTTGTGTTTCTAGCAGTTGTGCAGGGAAATCTTGACTTAGTTTTGGTTTGGAAACCGAACCGTATATAAAGAGTTCTATGTATTCTATATCAAGTAATAATGTTCCGCTAATTTTGGGTTCGCTAATTGGGACTTTTCCAAGTGATAGAATCGATTTTTGATAGAATGGATGATTTTCATTGAAGATAGAAATAATGTGATTTCTAGCTCTGTAATTATCGCCCACGACAATAAATATGGCAGTTTCTCCTGTTGGAATGATTCCGCGATAATGCGTTCCTTTGACACCACCAAATTCTGGAAACTCGCTTCCATCAGGGAAATATTCTGAAAGTATACTCGTCAGAAAACCAGGTGCTATGTAGGGCAACATGGATAGTAATAGAATGAGTATTTCAAAGATTTGAAAATTGTTTTCTGTGACAAATTTTGAGAATTCTGAATCGTCCGCACCAAAATCAAAACTAGGAAAGTCCATTACTTCATCACTTCCAGATGCATTGATAAGCCTGAATCTAACGGCTTCTTTGATGTAATTTATGATTTCAGTGGTCATGACGCGTTCAAAAATTTGATGGTATTTATAATTGTTCTTTTTTTATGCTTGCTTCGAAAGCATAAAGTAAGGGAGAGTTTCCGTTTTATGAAACCGTTGAAACCCTTTTTCTAAGGGTGTTTTTCCCCTTTTCTAGGATTTTATTTTTAGTTCTTTTTTTAATTTAACAACATCTTTTTTGATGTATGCACTGTTTTTGAGCACACTATCATAATAACGCAAGGTACTTTTGCTCAAATGTCTAGCCAATGTAGGTTCGTAGGTTTTCCAAGTATGTTTGTTGTTGGAATCTTCCGTAATGGAAAAGATTTCTTTGTTTTTTTTATCTAGGAAATGATCGAGTTTTTGTTTTGTACATACTTCTATTTCGCCGCCAACAAATGTTTCTACATCTTTCATGGTAATGACTCTTGGAAGATATATTGGCAAGTGCTGTACACGATATCTTTTTGGTTTGTCTACAACAGGTGTAATGGTGTCTTTTAGCTCGTTTTTAGTTGCTCTTCCTCGTTCTTCCAAGCGTTTGATTAAATCACTGAAATAGTCTGGATTTTTATCCAAATTTGCACCTGCGCTAATGACTGCAGATAGATTTCCTTGTTCTTTTTCATTGAAGACCATAAAGTCTATCTTTTCTTCTTTTTTGAATGTTTCCAGCAAGTATTTAACGTAGTTGGATTTCCCATTGATAATTTCTACAAATATAACATTGGTTTCTGGTCTTATAATCGGGTTTTTACCACGTTTTAAATTGTCGTACCAATCCAAACTTGTTAATAATCCGCTGTTGTCAATTGCGCCAGCATCAATATAATGTCCGTATCCTTTTATTTTTGCTGCGGGACTGAATCCGGGAAAACGATTGGTACAGGAAACCGCTTGATAGAACGAAATGACTGCTTTTGTTTTTTCGCCATTGTCACCATCGCTAATAGGTTCCAGTTGTGCTAAATTGTCCGCGTTTAGGAATAAATCGCCCAATACAGATTCTTTATCATATCGAACAGAGCTAAATACTCCTCTTCTACCATTTGTCTTCGCCGTGTTAACTAATAACGCAGGGAAATAACCATTGGTGTCATAGATGTTTTCTTTCCAATAACTTTGAAACGATGCTGCGGTAAGATTTCTGCCTTCTTTATTTTCCAGTAAATTTTGATACATCACCATAGAGTAAAACGCCCTATCTCGGTGTTGACTTAATTCTCTGAGTAGAATTGCTTTTCGAATAAAATCCCATCCCAACGTATATGAGATATCCATAGACGCATAGTTTTCTCTGGCAACAATATTTATGCTGTTTTCTATATTTGTGAATCGATCTTCGGATGTATTTGGGTATTTTCCAGCTAATACGGCATACATAGAAAGTCCCATCATTCCACCAGAAGCGCCTGAAAAAGAAGCCGTTTGGTTTAAAAATTCGCCATTGGTCTCTTTTTGAATGTGATTAAGCAATTTCATCGTCCATATATTCGCCTTGAGCGCACCACCATGTGAAGCGACAAAAATGAGTGGCTTGTCATTTTTTATTTTACTTTTAAGCGAATCTACGTATACATCAATTTTTAAAACCTCATCATCTGTTTGCTTTAGGCAGGTGTTTAATTCATGCACAGGACTTTCTCTGAATACCATCGATAATCCTATAACAAGAATCATGAATACAATTGTATAAGTCGTTTTCTTTTCGCCGCGTTTGACAAAGTTTTCTTGTGCTGCTAAAGGAATGATTCGAGATATGCGACTATCTTCTAAACCTGAATATCTAAGATATTCATCTTCATCAATGTTTTCTTGACTTTGTCGTTTAATAGCTTGCACCACAAATAGATATTTGAGGATACATGCCAATCCATAGTAAATGATGTATATATATCCCAATAGAATCACCATTGCATTTACATGTGGCAAACCATACGCTACGGCAATATTACTATATATGAGTAAGCCAAGAATTAAGATGGCAGTGATAAAGAAAAACACCACATAATTAAAATTGACTTCAATTTTTTTCACGAACCAAACGGATCCATAATCGTATAGTTTTGATCGAAATAGGCGAAAATAAATATAACTCAAGGCAAAGAAAAGTGTCACTGATTGCAATAAGAAATAAGAGATTGTATTAAAATTTGCCCCAAATGCCGTGATGAGTAAAACGATAATGGCTAGTAGCGTAATTCCATAAAAAAACAGAATTCCGTTGGTATAAAACCTTTTGTACGTAGGTGAATCAGTAGCAGCTGTTTCTCTGTGTATTTTGTTTTGGTCTTCAACCCGTTGTTTTTTTGGCAACATATATATTAACACCAAAAAAGGTGTTATATAATAAAATAAATTGACAGCCCATATAAAATTGAGATTGCCATCATACGCAAAGTAGAGTTTTGGTTCGTAGGTTTTGAAAATGTAGTAGGTCCAAATGCAAAAGATGAACAAACCTAAGCTGTATCGAAAGAATTTTGCAAGGTAATCTTGTTTGTAATCCTTTTTTTTGTTTTTACTGGATGATGGTTTTTTGGCAAAGGTAAAGATGTTATAAAACCCCAACCATTTGTGTATGTACCAATAGTTTTCGTTTTTACTATCGTTGATGTCTTTAGCGTAATAAATATAGATTGGATAGTGTGATATAACTAAGCCAAATACAGAAATGATTCCAAAACATAGGATGAGTGAAACTGGATCACTTTCTAGCATGTCTACTAGTAATGTGTAGGCTTGATCGAGTGCTTTTACCAATAAAAAAATAATGGCAAGTATGATAATACTTAAAAAAGCAGAACGCCGAAACTTATTGAAGGAAGCGAAGAAGTTATACAATCCGTTCCCTGTCTTGGCAAGCATAGTGATTAGTTTTTCTTTTGGTTGATCTTGGTTTGCTTCCATATTTCGAGATGTTACTATTATTCTTTATAAATGTATAAAAATGATTTTGAATGGTTTATAGCTATGTTTGGGGATTTTTTTGATTCTTTATGTTGCTTATAGTTATATCACAAAGTATAGAATTTCATATCCTTTTTATTGAATTATCTTTTTTGGTCATAAAATCCCATAAAATTCTAATTTTAGCGGTTCTTCACTAAAACTAAATCCTGTTAATTTTTCATTTTCAATTGCTTCTTTGAAACGATTTGAAATATAAACTTCTCCATTCAATTCAAAATTGAATAAATCAGAAGGTTTATTCAATATAATTTTCCATGGTCTAATGATTAGTTCATCTTTAGAATCCGTAGCTATCTGACGTAAAATATCCCAAAAAGAGTCTTCTGTGACTTTTCCTTCAAATACATGCTTGAATGTTCCTTTAAAGTCATCAAAAATTGCAAATTCAGATTTTTCAAAGTTGACAATCGATTTAACTTCTTCTAGATTCATTAAATAATAGTCATGCACACTACTTTTATGATGAATTTTACAAGGAATCAATTTTGAATTTTCAATACTAAAATTTTCGTATAGTTTAGCAAATTTTTGACTGTAAAAACATTTATGCCAGAAGAAACGAGCATACATTAAGTCTGTCATATTCGCTTGATTCATAGCTTCAAATTTAGTCAAATCCAATTCTTCATCTATATATCCAAAAATATCACCGTACGCACTAAACCGTTTTTGTGTATTATTTTCATGATCAATAAATCCATTGATTTGATAAATAGTTTGGGCATGAATGAATCCGATTTCATTTTCATCTTTACTATTATCTAATTTATAGTATTTTAACTTTTCCATGTTAAGTGATTCTTACTTTTAAGTTTGTTTCATACTAAAATACTAAAATACTAAATCATTTAATTTCTTTTTCTGATCTAATGGCAATGATTTATTTGTTTCAATTAAGTCATCTACTTTACTTCCTACTTTTGCAACAAACGAATCTATAAAAGCTTTTGCCTGTTCAGGAGTTAGACCTTCTAAGTTTTTAACTTTACTTTTTTTCAAAAACACTTTTAATTCTCTCTCCATAAATTCTCCTACTTGTTGAGTATATTTTGGATGACTTGCATGAATCCCATCTTTTAAATCATCTATTTTGCTACTAAACTTCTTTGCCCAACGTGCATTGATCAAATCATTAAATTTAAAACCACCTTTCATTGCCTTTTGTAATATATCGCTCGACTTTAGAAGCTCAACAGGTAATAAATGATGTGCCTCAAACAGGCTAGTTTCCATTACTTCTCCACTTTCTTTTAAGGCCTTTTCAAGTGCTTTTCTAAGATTTCCTCTATTTTTAACAGCATCTGCTGCTTCTTGTCCTATTTCCTTTGCAAGCTTTTCATAATCGATCTTGATGACTCCTTTCATGAGTTCAACTCGCTTGGTGATATCAGCTTCTTTAAGCAGCTTTTTGAAAATCTCAACATTATCACCTACCGTATTTAAGGTAAGTTCATCTAAATATTTTGTAGCTTTAGTTGGATCGGTCTTACTTGTTGCTACTAAAATACCTTCAATCTCATCTCCATTTTTTGCTATAAACTTTCCATCTTGCCCAATAACCTTACCTTGTTTCCCTTTTATTTCTTCCAATTTTCCTGAAGCCAATAAAACCCATGGGTTTACACTACCATATACTTGGAACCATTTTCCTTTTCGCTTAAATTTAAAGCCTTTAAACTTCGCTTTCTTCATCATGCGCTTGGCAAAGTCATCCAATGTTTTAGCGCCTTTTCCAACTCCTTTTCCAATTCCTTTGACACCTGTCACTATTTTTGTTCCTGTTTTTAAGAGTCCTTTTCCAGATTCTTTAAATCCAGTCCCTAAGGCTTTAAAAGTATTTTTTGTTCCCGTAACTGCCATTTTCAGCGAACCTTTTACACCCGATTTTAATACTTTTAGAAGTGCTGACATGTCAAATAGCAGGATAAATATGAGTTCTACTAATAAGATCCCAATGGCTCTTGCCAAAGCAGCCCCACCTTTTACGATGTTTCCAACCCAACCTTCCGAAATGTATGATCCGAAGAATCCTGAAGCTTTTAATACTGCTGCTCCAGCCATTAACGCTGCAAATATTTGAAGTGCTGGCGGAATTAACGAGAATATGGCACCTCCTGTTGCAATAGCTAAAGCAGTAATCGCTAATACGACTAACGTTCCGATAGTGATGTATAATGCTTTGTTTTCCTCCCATTTTTTCTTAATGGCAGTCATCATTTGCGTTTTTAGGTAGTAGAGTCGATCTCCAACACCTAATGGTTCTAATACACGCATTGCTGGTGGAATAGCTTCTTGACTTGCGGCTTGCTTACCTTCGGCAGAATCTGGTATATTTTGTGGTGCTTGCGCGCTTTGTTTATTAATAAACCAATCTATTTGACCCGTTGTATTGCCATATAATTCAGGTGGCATTACCATGTCTCCACCTTCTGCACCGCCGCCAGTAGCTTCAGTAATTCCTTCCATACCTCCAGTTGCCGCAGAAACATCTGCTTGACTTGACATGGAAAGATGTTCCATAGTTTCTTCATTGGAAGCACCAAATTCCATTTCCCCGTTTTCAGGCATCGTCAATACTTGTGACATCAATTCATCTGATAATTGCATATCATTAGGAACTTCATCTACCACAAAATCTTCTGGCGTGTACTCGCTTTTATTTGTATAATCTGTTACTGGACTCGAAGCGCCAGATTCACTGACAACTTCCGATACAGAAGCTGTATATGGTGTGTTTCGTTCAAAAGGTAATGGTTTTGTGACATCCATTCCCAAAAATTCTTCTGAGAGCTGTCCCCAAAAATTAGACGGCATTTCTATGGCAGCCAAGACTAAGTTTGCTAAACCACGCATTATTTTAATGAGTCCAACCGTTAAGAATTTCATTGCGTCCAACAATAAATTGAAAGCTGCTTGATATGCTGCTAATATTGCATCTAATGCTGCGCCCAATAAATCAAGGAGTGCATTTACAGCTTTTTTGAGTCCTTCTGCAAAGGCATTCACAGCTTCTACGGCAACGTTTACGGCTTTGTCAATAGCTGCATTAAATTTGTCTCGAAGTTTCGGGAAAGCCGCCAAAGCAATGTTTACAAAGCCTTTTAATACTTCTCCAAATGCTTTAATCATTCCAACAATGGCATCTCTGGCAAGATCAATAAGTTTGTTGGCAAACTTTTTAGCCGCTTCAATGAGTCCTTTAACTAATTTTCGGAGTCCATCAAAGAGTTTGTTAAGTCCTTCTTTGAGCTTATCAAAGAAATCACTTACGGCATCAATGGCTCTGTCCCACCAACTTTTCTTTTCAGAATCTTTTTTGGCTTGTGCTTTTTTATCTTCAGCTTCTTTATCGGTTTTAGCAACTTCTTTGTCAGCTTCTTTTTTCGCAGTATCGTATTCTTTGGTAATTTTTGTATCAGCGTCTTTGACTTTCGTATCTATCTGACCATCAATTTTTTTCTTTTCTGCTTCAGATTTTTCGCTGTATTCTTTTTTGACATTTTCATTTTCTTTTTGCCATTCACCACGTTGTGAAGCTACATCTGATTTTGCCGTACTTTGTGCTTTTTCTTGTTCTTTCTTTACACGCTCGGTTTCTTTATCAATATCCGTTTCCGACTTTTCACGTTCTTTTTCTTGATCGGCTTGCATTTTGGTATATTCGGCATCTTGCTGTTCCATGTGCGGAGCCAATTCTTTATCCAGTTGTTCTTGAGCACTAGCATCAAAGTTGCTTTTTACCTCAGCCGACAATACAGGCATTTCGTCTGAAAGTTCACTTGTTTTCGGTGGTTCTGACAATTCTACTGTTGGCGACATTAGTTCTAATTCCATTTCTGGATAGATGTCATCTTCTCCTTTGTAGAGCTTACTTTCCGCTAAATTTTTCTCTGTTTCTTTGTTTGCGGTCGCAGTGGATTCGTCTAAGTTTTCCTTGTTTTTGTTAGGATCTGCTTGCCCTGTTAAGTCTACCGTTGGCTTTTCACCTGGGCTTGTGTCTACACTTTCAGAAGTTGGTAATTTTTTAATTCCACTTTTTATTTCTGATTTTCTGTCTTCATCCTTTCCACTTCTTCCTAAACCAAAGAAACTACGAATACGCGCTAGTACCGAACTTGGTGGTTGTACACTTTTTGTTTCAATTTGTGCACCTTCTTTTTTTCCTGTCGGACTTAAATCTCCAAGTATCGATTTGTCTCCTTTTATTTGTTCACCAACTTTGTCGGACGCTGCTTTTGCTTTTTCCTTTTGAACTGCTGATTTTATTGGAATTCCTGTTGGTTGCTCTATTTCTGGAAGTGATTCCGTCAGTGTTTTTTGTTCGTTTCCTTGCACCTCTGTCAACGTGGTACTGGACTGTTTTACACCTCTGATGAAGTTTATGGGTGTCTGACTTGCTAATCCGTCAGCATACGCTTTACTGTTTTCCGTTGGTAAGGTTAAAGGTGCATCTTCTTCTTTTACAGCCTCTTTTTCTGCAGCATCGTTTTTAGGTGCTTCTGGAACATTGTATGCTTTTCCACCGCCACCTCCGCCACCGATTCCTTTGGTGTTGCTTTTCTGTGTGGTTTTGGCTTCACTAGTTTGGTTCGCTTTGGGTGTAGCTGCTTTTTCGTTGGCAGTTGTGGTATTTAAAGCTGTATCTTTTGCTACAGTTGGTGATTCTTGAACCTCATTTTGTGGTGCTTCAACATCTTGCACTTCTTCTTTCTCTTCTGGGATTCCTTTGGAGATCGGAATGATTTTCGAAGTATTTTCAACAGCAGCCGTCTGTTCCGTTGCAATGGTTTCTTTCTCGCTTTCTTGTCGTGTAGGAGCTATGAATAATTCTGATTTATCATCAGCAGCTTTTTCGTTAGTTTTTTTAGCTTTTTTTGGCGCAATAAACATATTGGATCGAGAAGTATTTCCTTTCGATCCATCAGTAGTGTTTTTTTGAGCGCGCGCTGTAATCATAGTATTTTGTACGTTATCTTAAGTTTGATTTACCATTCGACATGAACTATTTTTTCCATCCATTTTAATCGGAATAGACGTATATTCCACGGAACTTTATCTAGTAATATGTCTTGCGCCAAGTGTTCAATTTTTAGTTTGATGCTATCTTCGGTAATTATGATATGTCCGTCGCGCTTCAAAAACATATCTCGCAACGTATTGACAGTACTTTTTTTCAATACCACCCAATGTGTTAAAACAGCTTGTAACAGTTCATCACACAACGCTTTGTCTTCGTCTGTTAATGAAATTTGACAATCTACAATGGTTTCTAATGAAACTCCTAGCAGTATTTTTTCTAGGGTTAATTCTACATCGGTTACTTCTTCGGACTCTGTTGCTAAATAATGCAACAATAGGCACGCTTTTTCAACATCTTTGATTTCGTTAGTGTCCGTCACTAAACCTACACCTTTAAAGAATGTGGTGAGGAAAGGATGCAATAAGATCAATCCCGATTTTTCCGTCGTTAACGCTATTTCTCCTGTGATTCCATTTTTTTTGTCCGTTTTCGCGAGATGTGACTCAGAACGTTTCGTTGTTGTATTTTCTAATACTTCCGTTGTTTTCCCTTGTATATTGGCACTTTCTGAGGTTTGTTGTATTTCTGTTTCGCTGTTTTCAAGACCTTTTTCATCTACTGGAAGCTGCATTGCTTCAGTACTGTTTTCAGTGTTTGAACTTGTTTGATCATTTTGAATTTCTGTTTGTGATGTGGCTGTTTCTGCGTCAAGAGTTGCTTTTTTGGAAGCTTTTTTCGCGGCTACACTGTCTTTTGTATCTTTTTCTTTTGTCGCTTTTGTATCCTTGACCACTTTTCCAATTTTTGATACAGAAATCGTTACTTCTTTTCTTTTTTCATACTGAACAATCGCTTGTAAAAGTGCGATGCTTACATACCGAGGATTTTCATTTGTCAATCGTTTTCCTTCCGAGGTTACTTTTGGTTGTAAGAGTTGCAAAAACGTTTTTGAAAATTGCGCTAGTGAACTACTTGTTCCAAGTGTTTTGTACCAAATATTCGCGTTTTCATCTGTATATTCAAGTTGAAAGCTAGTGCAAATCGCTTGTAAGAATTTTTTAAAAAATGAAGCTTCAAGTTGTATAAATTGTGTCGTAATGTGTTGTTTGGTCTCCATCAGTACTGCAAACGCCGTGTAATCATTCCGCAATAGCGATAACATGCGTTCTATAGCATCCGTCGATGTGGCAAATAGTGTATTTAGTTTCGCTTTTTCTGTCGAATTAAATTCTGAGCAATTGCCCAACCATTCTTTAAAGTTTTTTATAGGAACATTTGCAAGCAATATTCCGCTTGACAGATAGCTTAGTAACCCATCAAGCATAGAACTTTCTCGTGTGAATACTGCTTTTAGTTTTCCTTCACCCGAACTTCCATCTGAGGGAATACTAATGAGTTGTCGGTTGATTTGTTGAATGATTTCTTTTTGTAATTCTTCAAGATTCAAACTATCAACCTCCACATTGATGTCTATGGTGTCAATGGTACATTTGGTATTTGGATGTTTTCGGCTCCAATCATCACATAGACTTTCGACACGTGGTAATAGTTTGTTTTTTAAAAAATCGGCATAGTATTGTTCCCAAGAAATCCGCTGATGATCATTATGTACGGTAACTTCAAACGCTATGTCGTGAATGGTGTGCATCTATTAATTATCGTGTTCTAGTGTCAAAAGTAGTCGTCAGAGAATTTGTAAATGATTGTCCTTTATCACTAAAAGTGCTTAGATATTCTTCTGTAATTTTTGTTCTTGATCCATCCGTATAATCAGTATTTCTAAGGGTTGATGTGTCCGTAATACTTGTCATTAGTGATGACGCTCTATCATTATCAATACAACGCAGAAATTCTAACGACATTAATTCTAGTACTTCATCTACCGCAAGGAACAGCTTTTTATCCGTTTCCATTGTATTTGAATTTTTCAAAAATCTAGTTTCTAATTCTGTTCGTATGGTATTAATTTGACCGATTATTTCGATGCTGTCATTGTTTACATCTTGTGATTCAACAATTATTTTAACAGTTGATTTTAAAGGCGTTAACACATTCGTATTTATGGCATTTTCGTATGATTTTCCTTCAAATTCAGTATTTAATCTATTTAATTCTTCACTAACACCTAAAATATTGAGTCTGTCATTATAAGGTGTTGTACATACCAATTGTCTGAAAGAAGTGGTCGGAGTTGTGGGTCCTGTTGGATCTATTGGATCAATCGGATCAATTGGATCTACTATGGTTGGATCGATACTTTGAACAGTGACTTGTATTGGTCCTGAAGAGCAATCCAATCCATTTAAAAATATTGTTACTTCAAATCGTTCATCAACAACTCTCGCTGCTTCAATTCTATATATATCAGCACTTCCAGCTACGGGTGTTAATGCTTGTCCTGTTCTTTCGCTTACTACATTATATCTGAAATAATTATGTTCATCAAAGTCATGTTGGAATGTGAATTGATACCCTCCAGGAATCCATCGTGAATTAGCTACATCATGCTGAATCGTTTCAGGTTTTGGAGTTTTATAGACTGTTGTCGAATCTATTGTATTTCCATCTATTTGAAATTCGATTATATTCCCTAATTCTGTGTTTGGAACATTCGATAGAACAAATATATAACTACTGCCATCATCTTGAATAAATTCGCCTCCTTGTGGTGATGTAATTGTAAAATCAGTTGGTGAAACTGGTACTGGAATTCTCAGTTCTGGCGATCCGTCTTCCCAACAATATTGATCATTTAAATCAAAAGTTGTTGGTACTATTGGCTCTGGCACTGGACGTATATGATTTATTGGTACATCTATACTGCTTTCACATGAAATTAAGACACCAAGATCAGCTCTTACACAAACGGTTACGGAGAATGTAGTATCTACAATTCCGCCATCTGAATTGATAGCATAGCCAGCTAATTCATCGTTAGGAATAGGATTTCCAGCGTTATCAAACCATTTTATTTCTAAATAACTTTCTGGATTTGTAACGCCCGGTACTGTATAATTAGCGACTAGGTTTACAATAACATCGTCACCTTCCCAACGTACAAATTGGTCATCAGCAGTAATGTTGCTTCTTGCTGGGACTTTGTATACTATCGTTGTTGCTGCTAATGAACCATTTATAAATACATTTATAGGTTGTCCTACATCTGAATTTGCTACTAGTCCAGATTCAAAAGTGATGATATCAGAAATGTTTTGAAATACATTATATCCTAACGAAGTAGTGATATCATCATTTGGAGTAACATCTAGGACTACCGATTCTCCAAAGCAAATTCCAATTGGGATGTTTAGGGTTGGTCTTGGTATGGTAAAATCAACATTAAATGAGGTGTTACAAGAATCTTCTAAGCCAATTACGCGCATTGCTACGCTCAAATTAGCCGTTGCTGATGCATCTGGTCCTGGAATTAGAATTTCTGATAGCAATCGGGTGGTGCCAATTTCTTCATTCGTTTCTCTATTTGTCCATCTGTATTCAATATAAGTTTGATCTTCATACGCATGCGTAGCTCTGAGATTCACTATTACACCTTCATCTGTCCAACTGATGACTTCATACGCTAGTATTGCATCTCCATTTTCATCAATATTTATAGTTGCTGGCAATCTACCTATTCGTGTAAATTTGCCTGGTACAACATCTCCATCGACGGCAAATGTGATATCAGTACCTAGTAAAGCATTTGGTACATTTGCTGGAATTATGAAGTACTTTCCTTCAGGATTTATTTCTATAAAACTTGGATCAACATCTTCTGGTGATGTGAGTGTTGCTGCTTCTGGTGTTACGATTACTTCAACGGGAGCAGGAGACGTTTCTTGTTCGTTATGACATATAATTTCTGGTACGTTCACATCGTTATCTACTGGGCGTGATTCATCCACAGGAATGTCATTGATTGTAGAACATAAATCAGGATTTCCTTCAATGCCAATGGTAACTGTAAGCGTTTCCACAAAAGATGCTTCAGGATTTTCAAAGAAGATATCTGATAAGTTCGTTCCTGTGCCTATTTCTGATTCATCGGCGCGTTTCCATGTATAGGTAAAGTATGTTAAGGTCTCTAGTTCATGACTTACTGTTAAATCCATTGTGATTCCTGCATCAGTCCATACTGGTAATTCGTAATTAGCCGTAATATCTGATGGCAGTTTGAATACACATATTTCCACAGGAATTGTTGGTACCTCTCCATTAACTAAGAACGTTAAGATTTCGCCCAATAATTCATCGGGTACTCCCGACGGATCAAACGCATAGCCTGTATCTGTTGGTACAATGAACGTTTCACCTTGTGGAGAAGTCACTATATCACCTGTGGATCCAGTGATAAAGTCTTCGAGTCCTTCATCGGTTGGCAAACAGTATTTTGTTTTTGCTATGGTTAAGATTGTTTCTGCTACTGGACTATTGAATACTATGGTTTCTGGCGGACAATCAGAACAACACATATATGGCAATGCAAAGTCAAACTGTACCACACCATTGAATTGACGTTCTATTGCTCCAGTATCATCTAATACACTTTCCGTTCCACCAAGATATACCATTAAGAACGTTCCTCCTTTTGGTACACCTGCCATGTGTTCGATTCCCGGATGTTTTTCAATGAGTCGAGATAAGATGAGTTCTTTGTATAAATTATTTCTGATGTCATCAACTTGGTCTTTCAACCAGCTGAGTCGTCCTTTTAAGCAACATATTTTGGATAAGTCGTAGATAAAATATTCGTACATTTTATCATGTGTTCTGGTTCCAAAAGTAGCGTTTTCTCCAGCTTCCGAGATGGCAAATAATACTTGATCTATGTCGGTACATAATTGATCAATAGCATTATTTAACGCTGTCCACTTTTCCGTGATGTAAATTTCATTTAACGATTGTAAAAAGTATCTTTTTATTTCTGCTAAACCTGCCACTATTTTTACTGCAGATTCTGTGTAAAAGAAGTAATCGTCGTCTCTATCAACTGTTCCCAGAGTTTGATCAATGATTCCAAGCGCTAAAACTGATAAATATCCCGCAGGAACATCTTGCGTTCCCGCATAGGCATACGCTTGATCTATGGCATATTGTATGGAAGTTGCATATCTGGCTTCTGACTGTGCATTTTCTGCGGAAGCGTTTGTATTGATACTGATGGCTTTTGCAGCAATCTTTTCAGGACTTGTTTCCGCAGCCTTTCTCCTATTGAGTAATTCCAATACTTGCTGTTGTTGTTGCGTTGCAAGTGTGTAGACTGCAGTACTGGTGTCATTGTCTCCCAAAGCATCAAATTGGTATTTTTGGAAGAATTCTGTGGCACTATCTGCCGTACAGTTAAATTCTCTTTCCCAGTTTTTTAGTAGGATAGAATAATCTTTGGTGTCACATTTGTCATCGTCAAGCGTGATTTTATTTACTGGAAATCCTATACTGATGGTTTTTACATCAAACGCTAGATTGTACGTAGCTTTTAAGTTATTTATTTTTCTGAGTGCCAAGCGAAAATCTTTTCCAATATGTCCTTCTATTCGATAGAAATCTTTGTCTAAATGACTGTATCGTAAAGGATCTTGAATGCAAGGAATATTTGTTAAGTTAGACACATGATATCCCAATTGATTTTTTGGCTTTCGCTGTTGAATTGAGATCGGATTCCAGTTAGTGATTAACGAATTTTTAGTTTCGTAGTAGTACGGAATGGTACGTTCGCTCAATTTGAATTCGTAACTTCTGGATGGCGTAACTTTAATTGCCGCTGTAGCAACGTTTGGTATGTTGTATTCTTTTAGTTGATTGAAAAATTTGATACATAATGCTCTGATAGATAGCAAGTTTTCATCATTTTCTGAAACCGTTGGTGATGGATAAAAATCGTGTCGGGTTTGCAGACGCGTTTGTTCTTCTAAAGTTCCTAAAAGCAAGTGTTTTGGAAACGCATTTATGTTTGCAACACATTCAAAACGCGTATGTAAGATGAGTTCACGAATTTCACGATAGGTATCTATTAAATCTTTTAATAAATCGTATTTGTATTGAATGAATTGTTCTTGTTGTACCGTAAAAATACTATCAAAATACGCAGTTATTTGTGGAATGTTTACGCCAAATTTTGCAAAGTTAATTCGATGACTAAAACGTTGGATAATTGTTGTAATTCCTGCATATAATTCTGTTTTTAAGACAAAACTATTTTTGAATTGATCGTGAATAGAGATTCCTGAAGTTGTGTTCGATTTTGTGAGTAATAAACGTGGCATGCACAATTCTGGAAGCGAATCATAGTACGCTAATACATCATGACTTTTGTAAATGGTGTCATTGGAAATGAGTGCTCCATAATTGTTTTTATGTGTGAGTAAGAATTTTAGATTGCTGTAGACTTTGTTTCCAGTTTCGTCACAACCTGATCCGCCACACAATCCTTCATCTTCTGTATAATTTTCTACGTACGCAATGACAATATAATCTTTAAGCGTACCTATTTCGTTACTATTAAAAGAGGTGAGCGGAAGCTCATCCTGAAGACGCCCCGCTCCCTCTTGTTCGTAAATTTCATATACTTTTCTGCCTTCAAATAAAGCGTAAGCCGCTCTGTCTGTCAGTTCCGTGTAGTATTGAAATCTACGTGTTTCTGTTTTTATAATGTCGCCATCAGTAGTAATTCCTACCCCCTGGCCAATTTCTATATGTGCGTTTGAGTATGAAACAATGTTGATACCACAACCTATTCCAACACCAATTAAGTACACACGACTTATGCGATCTTGATCTTCGAAGTAATTTACAACTTTATTTAGATTTTTATGTGTTAAAACCTGATCGGGTAAAAATTCTTCATAAATATTACCACGGGTGTTTAAAATATGTAAATACGGTTCTTTTTTCTCTATTGTTTTCATCTGTATTTATTTTTTTAAATGTTGGTTTTTCAGTTGTCAGTTGTCGGTTGTCGGTTGTCAGTTATCTTTTTTTTATTCAACTCATAACTCTAAACTCATAAACTTTTTAACTCACAACGTATAACTTTCCATTTTTTTTCTTTCATTTTTTCAGTTCTCGGTTGTCGGTTGTCAGTTGTCAGTTTTCTGT
>CAYGPQ010000017.1:0-237 GCA_964351775.1 uncultured Kordia sp.
CACACATTATGATCATTAATAAGTACAAATGGTTCAATGAAAACTTACCAAGATTAATTAGAGAATAAGTTGTGCTAAAAAAAGCACTATTATTTGATAAAAGACAAAAGATCGCTTACTTTGACTTCGCTCAGCACAAGTCGCTTTTAGAGTCAAGAATCAAGAATTAATTTTAACTATTTGATAAACAGCTATAATTTTAGTCAGACCTTAGTGAATAAAAATAAGCATAAGAAA
>CAYGPQ010000017.1:247-52356 GCA_964351775.1 uncultured Kordia sp.
AATTAATTTTTATTTATTGTCTAAATTCTTATTTTTGGAGTAATAGTTGGCGTTTTTTTTTTTCTTTTTTTTTCTGATTGTATTCCAATAAAAGGCGGAACACACATTATGATCATTAATAAGTACAAATGGTTCAATGAAAACTTACCAAAATTGATTAAAGAATAAAAATACAATTTTACGTGTCTGATTCTAAATCAGTTTCTTACTTTTGTAATAACCACCCAATCTTTTTTGCAATTTCACCAAAAATAACGACTTTAAAGTCGATTAAGAACATATAAAAAAATTACATCATGCGTATACTCAAAAATGGATTTGCTTTTTTAGGATTAATTTTCCTCGGAATATTATTAATGAATGCTGTGCAAGAAGACAAAGCAATTACAGCTGAAACAAAGGCAATGGCAGTTAGTCAGTCAATAGAAGTTGAAGTCAATGCTGAAAATGATTATAATGTATATGCGCTAGAAGTTCCTGAAACACTAGATTTTGCTGGTGAAGAAGTTCCTTTACATTTACCAGATGTGAAAGAACGTATGGATCGTGAATTGTTAGTCAATACCTATTGGCAATCAAACGGTTTGTTATTGTTTAAAAGAGCAAACAAATACTTTCCTATTATTGAACCAATTTTAAAAGAATATGGTGTTCCAGATGATTTTAAATATTTAGCGGTGATTGAAAGTGGATTGCAAAACGTAACGTCTCCAGCGGGTGCAAGAGGTTTTTGGCAGATCATGAAAGCAACCGGAAAAGAAAACGGAATGGAAATCAATGACAACGTGGACGAGCGTTTTCATTTAGAAAAAGCAACGCGTGTGGCGTGTAAATATTTATTGGCTTCTAAAGAGAAATTTGGCAACTGGACATCTGCTGCTGCGGCTTACAATGCTGGAAATGGAGGAATTAATAGACGTTTGGAAGAACAACAAGTAACTTCGTATTACGATTTATTATTAGGCGAAGAAACTGGGCGATATATCTTTAGAGTCATTGCATTAAAAGAAATCTTTACGAATGCTAAAAAATATGGTTTCAACTTCGATCCCGAAGATTTGTACAGGCATATTCCAACGTATGAAGTAGCCGTAGATACCGTAGTTACTGACTTTGCTTCGTTCGCCAAGAAGTTTGATATCAACTACAAAATCTTAAAAATTCACAATCCTTGGTTGCGCGAAAACAAGTTGAATAACAAATCGAGAACCTTATATAAAATCGCGATTCCTGAAAACGGATATTATTCGAAATAATTCAGAATTCAGAATTTTGAATTATGATATAAAAATCTCCCAAAGAGTTGTGTTAGACTCAAAGGGAGATTTTCTTTTGAAAAATATTAAAAAAATAAACTAAGTCATTATATTGAAAAGAATGACTTTGTTATGATTTTCCAACAAAATCGAAAAGTTCATCGAGTTCCTTTACGTTTTGAGTTGCTACAATTTTTCCTTCTTCATCAATTAGAACAGAAGTTGGAGTTCTCTGTACCTTATAATTTTCCATATCAAACTGTGTAGCTGCCAAAATAGGCGCATTGATTCCTTGTTGCACTTTATAGGCTTTATTTGCTTTAGAATCAGAGCCTAACTGTAAAATAACTACTTCGATATCTGGTTTTGTCTCTTGAAATGCATTTAAAACTGGATAAAAATCCTCACAATATGGACAACTTTCTTGAGAAAATACTAAAAGCGTTTTTTTCCCTTTATAATTGGCTAATGTAACTTTGTTTTGATTTTCATCTTCTAAGTTAAAATTGGGAGCATCTGCGCCAGTAACTAATGGTTGTTTAGAGGCTTCAATTTTTTTCTTATTTTCCATTACTTCGTCCATAAAAACGAAAGTAGGACCTAACTTCTCCTGTGTATCTACCATGACACGTTGCGTGGCACGGATCCGTTCTTTATTCATAAATGTTAAGTATATGCTTCCAACTACACCAGCTAGAATCAAAAACTGGATACTAAACATTCCTATAATTACTGATTTTTTCATTGTCTATTTTTTAAAATTTATTTTGAATAAGGCTATTTTCTAACCAAGACCTTGTCTACATTTAGTTCTAACATTAGCACATGATACTTGCATAGAATATCCTCCGGCTAAATAAATTGATGAGAATATACAAGAAACAGCTGCTATTTCTGGAGCGACTATTGCAATTGCTATTGATGAATATGTTTGAGCAGCAACTTCCCCACCTTCTATGACTGCAGTTCCCCACTGTCCGTCATTGTATGATTTCACTGTTTCATAACTTCCAGCTGCTATTGTGGTTAGTGGACATCCCCATGCTCCTAAATACCCTAGACCTTTAACAATAGTGCTTGGTTGTATACAACTATTATATGAAGTTTCACAAGCATTAGCTTCAGCAGTCGTTAATGTACCAGGTGATGTATCCAATTCATCATAAGTCAAGGTCATTTTATTTTGAACAGCTTGTTTATTTGATGAAGATAAAAGATGAGTGTTTAAATAAGAACCTCTTGGTACAATAGAATAAACTCGAGTATTACTTAGGTTAAAGGTTTGTGGAGTTACACTCGAATAATTTGTAGACCCAGCAGGATTTGCAGAACTTTTATCATATTTATTTGGAAAAAAGGATACTCCATTTTGTGAACCTGAACCACACTTATTTCTTCCAACGAAAACAAAAGATTTTATTGTTTTCCAATTCCACCAATTAAGTTGATCGTAGCTAAGAGGTGTGTTGTAATAAATTGGCAAACCATATTTACTACTGCTAGTATTTGTATTTGTACTCTTATCCGCAAAACCACATAAGTTTCCTGCTGTAGATTTACCTGGGTTACAATATATTCTTATAGAAGAAACTTTATCATTTCCAACTGTAGATGATAAAGATTTACCGTTAATAACGGTACCAAGTGTGGCATATATAGCCGTATCACCATAGTAATTATTTACATTAAAACTTTTTCCTCCAGAATTTGTATGTTCATATACAGTTACATTACAACCAGCGGGTACGGTTAGTGAAGATACTCTATCATTAAAACTATAATCTGTAAGATTGAAAGAGTTATTAGAAGCACTGTAAGCGAAAATTGCTAGTTTTCTACCCCAAAAATAGTTATCTGTGTGAAGCGTAAATAAAGGTGTATATCTAGTATCTCCCACTAGAGTTTTCTCAGTAAAAGATTCTCCATTCTTTCCAATGAAAATCATATCAGGATCATCACCTTCGACTGTAAGTTCTTCTACATCAATATTTTCCTCTTCAAGAGCAATAATTTCTTCGTGTTGACAACTACTCAGAAAACCAATAAGTAAGAGTAAAAATAGTTTTGGTACTAAGAGTTGACATTGTTTAAATACATTTGTTTTTTTCATGTTATTATTATTTAATGGTTTATAAATTTGTAAAACTTGGTTATCGTTTTACCCTTTTTGTTAAGTTTGAAGCAGACTCTATATATAGTAGGTTAAAGAATCAATTTTTATGCGCACTCAAATTTGTTACTCAAACTTAACATTGCAAATATTCGTAAAACATGAATTTTTGATAGCCTTATTTGTCACTTTAAGGCGTTTTTAATTTCTTAAAACGTGCTCTTTTGATACTTTTTTGCGCTTTATCAGGAAAACCGTTGTAAGAAAAAGTGTAAACCGTAACAGTAATTATCTTATTTATTTGTTATTGTTATATGAAAAAAACCTACCTACTTATCACCCTCATTTTTGCGTGTGCTCTACACTCAAAAAATACATACGATCCTGACGATCCTAGATATGTACACGAACTCTATAAGAAAATGTTCCGAGAAGTTTCAAAAGTATCCATTGATACGACACTGCTCAGAGCCGAAAAGATCTTAAATCAATTTAGGCACAAGAATGCCTTTACAGCGATAGAATATAATATTTTAAAGAAAATTCATAGTTCGACGATGTTATTCTTAATGGATCAGTACACAATTCAGCGTCAATATGATTCTGTACAGTATTATTATAGGATGATTGAAGAAAACATAGTAGATAGCGAAGTATTAGGAAAAGCACAATTATATTTGTTTGAAAGTAACATTTCAGAAAAAGAGTATTTTAAAGCAATTACTTCTTTGTACACTGCCATAGAACATTTTAAAGAAATAAAAGCTATTGATAAAGAAATTTTGGCGTATCTAAAATTAGCAGCGTTGTACAAAAAAACAAACTGTAATGAACTTTCGAAAGAGATGGATGCTATTCTGATGAATACGTATTTGCAAAAGGACATTCCTAAATCTTTAAAAACACGTATTTTAATGAATCATGCTTCTTTTGTTGCGATTCAAGGAGATACGCAGAAAGCTATATATTTATTAAAAAATATAAATATTAAGGGTTTTAGAAATAATCCACACCTCAAAAAAAAATACAACATAGAACTTGCGAGTAGATATCTTAAACTTAAAGAAGTTGATTCAGCGAGGAAGTATTTGAAAATAGCGTATCAAGATGCTAAGGCTGCTAATCTTGATGATGGAGTAACTAAAAATATATTCTATGCGTTTATTTATCTCATAGATAAAAATTATACAAAAGCTAAGCAATATTTAGACTTGGCAAAAAATAGTAATGCATTGTATCCTACAGAACAATTTACACGTATCAAGTTAAATAAACTAGAATATTTAATTAACAAAGAATTAGGTAGGCATGATAAAGCGTTGCAGGCATACGAAAAATATGTAACCGTTAGAGATTCCTTAAAAAACTTTAGTGTAAACATGAATGCTTCTGTTTTAAATTTTAAACTAAATAGTGATAAAAAAATTAAAGCGTTAGAGGCAAAAAGTGAAACCATGGATTTGGTGTTAGAGGAAAAAAAGAAATTCTATATCTTCTCTACATTTCTAGCTTCGGTTTCGTTGTCTATTCTCATCTTCATCATCATTTTACATCAACGAAGAAAAAAGCAGTTAAAATTACTTTTTGAAAATGAAAAAATGAAAGATATCGACACAATCAAAAATAATTTCATTGAAAACCTATCACATGAAATACGTACGCCAATCACCATTACAACAGGCTATTTACGATTGATCACCAACAACGCGATGGATTATTCAAAAATTATAAAATATGCTGATCTAACCGTTAGAAACAACGAACAAATCATACAGATGTTAAATAACTTTTTAACGCTTTTAAAGCAAGAAAAAAATCTAATAACATACAAAGTAACTTCGGGTAAAATGGAGGAATTCCTCAAAGAAACTGTGTATAGTTTTCAAGGAGTTGCCGAAATAAAAGGAGTTCCTATCTATTACAAATCAAACATAAAACCAAATCAATTGCTTGATTATAATTATGATGATTTACGGAAAATTGTAAATAATTTAATTTCCAATGCATTAAAATACACGAATCCTACGAATGGAATTTATGTAAACGCATTCATAGATGAAAACGGATTAAATTTAATTGTAAGAGACGAAGGAATCGGAATTGACAAAGAAGAACAAGAGCTCATTTTTGACAGATTCTATCAATCAAAAAATCATGCACTAACTGGTGGATTCGGAATTGGATTGTCATTAGTTCATGAATTGGTTACAAAACTAAATGGAACCATCACAATAGACAGTAAAAAAGGTATTGGTAGTATTTTTACGATACTCATGCCTTTAGGACTTGAAAATCATTCATTATACGTTGATGAAAAGACTTCTAAATATAAAAATATATATACTTCAAAAGAAATTGATTCAACGATCGAAAACAAACTACCCAAAATACTAATAGTAGACGACAACATCGAAATGATTGGGTATTTAAAAGAATTACTATCACCAATATTAAATTGCACGTTTGCATTTGATGGAATTCAGGCGTTATCATTTGCGAATAAAACCCAATATGACATCATATTAAGCGATTTGCGTATGCCAGTCATGGATGGACATGAATTAAAAGTGGCATTAAATACAATTCCAAACTATGAAGCTGTTCCGTATATAATGATGACGGCTTCGGCGGAAGAATATTTAGAAAATAACAAAGCCGAACTTGGAATCAATGACTATCTCATCAAGCCGTTTGAAAGTATGGAATTGATCACTCGAATCAATTTTCATTTAGAAAAAAACATCTATAAAAAACAATTGCAAAGCATAGAAAATGAAACGATTACGTTCAATGGTGCATATTCAGAATTTATGGATAAAATAAATACGATCATTCTAGAAAACATAAACAATAGCGAATTCACAATTCACGAACTTGCGATGCAATGTGGATACAGTCGCAAACAATTTACACAAATTGTACAAGAACAAACAGGCTTGAGTCCTGTGAAAATAATCTTAGAAGTTCGCTTGCGTAAAGCGTATGATTTAGTAGTCACTGATAAATACCAATCGATCAGCGAAGTTTTGTATACAGTCGGACTCAACAGTCGTACCTATTTCAATAAAGTATTCACAAAAAGGTTTGGCATAAAACCAGGAGAACTCATCAAAAAACTGAAAGTGGAAAACTTAGTGTAATATTCCACAAACTAAAAATTTTTTAAATGCTAAATGCTAAATTTTAAATTTAAAAGTAATTTCTCATAAACTCATAAACTCATAAACTCATAAACTCATAAACTTTCACACTGAGCAAAGTCGAAGTGCATAAACCAACATACCAACAAACGACCCAAAAACACAAATCAACCATTAAACAACGACTTACATCGCTTGTTATTGCTTCTTACATTTAATTTTTGTTCTTTTGAGTATTATCATCTTGATATGTATATAATTTAATTTTTGAACACAAAGAATAACATACTTCAAACCATTCATCACTTACGCACTTCGGGCTACTTCGTCTTATACACGAACAAACCAAAGGTAACGAATGCTGAACTCAATGATTTGGGCGATTTCTTGGAACAGGAATATGAAAATGAAATCCTAAACTATCCATTTAAAGCACCAAAATTCAATCGAGAAGCGGCAATTTGGGGCGCAAAAACGATCTATTATGCAGCGCAATTTCTAGCACATCGTTTGGAAGAACCGAAAGATTTAACCAAGTATTTTGAAGATTTTAAAGGAGAAGTTTCACCAAGTAGTTGCCTTTCGGCAGATGTAGCTCTCAGATTTTTACCGTTTATCATCAAGGAATTAGAAGCGATTGATTATGAGGATTGGTTGATTAAAATACTCACAAAACATCTGCAAAACTTTCAATATTCTGCCATCGGTCACGATCTAGATTTGGAAATCAATGAAGAAACACTCACAAAACTCTTTCAAAACGATTGTTTTAAAACACTTTATACGGACAGAGTTATTGCAAAAAAAGACCTCCGTTTAACGGAACATAAAATCATACATGAAAACGTCGCGATTCACTTAGGAGAACATGCCAATCACTTTTGGAGCGCGTTCGTTTCTGAAGTTTAAACGCTATGAACGAAACTAAAAAATTACGAGCCATACTCGAAGAAATTAAAAATGTCTTCGTAGGAAAAGATGAAGTCATTGATTTATTGGGAATTGGACTCTTGGCGAGAGAAAACGTATTCTTACTCGGACCTCCGGGAACGGCAAAAAGTGCCATTGTCAAGCAACTATCAAGTCATGTCATTGGCGGAATCAATTTCGATTATTTATTGACACGATTTACAGAACCCAACGAAATTTTTGGTCCGTTAGACATTCGGTTGCTAAAAGAAGGTGAACTCAAAACCAATACAGACGGAATGCTTCCAGAAGCTTCGTTGGTATTTTTAGATGAAATATTCAATGCAAATTCTGCCATTCTGAACAGTTTACTCATGGCGTTGAACGAAAAAATATTTCGTCGCGGAAAAGAAACCAAAAAGTTACCAGTATTAATGTTCATTAGTGCAAGTAACCTTTTGCCAGATGATGAAGCCTTAGCTGCGTTGCTCGATCGTTTCCTCATTCGATTAAAAGTAGACAACGTAAAACCCGATCTTTTAGAAGAAGTATTGCACGCAGGTTGGAAACTAGAACGAAACGAACAACAAAAACAAACCCTCATTTCTCCTGATGAAGTCAAAGAATTGCAACACAAAGTAAAAGAAGTCGATTTGTCGCCCATTCGAAGTGCCTATATTGAACTCATTCACAGTTTGCGAAATACAGGCATTGAAGTCTCTGATCGACGTGCGGTAAAAATGCAAAACCTAGTCGCAGCAAGTGCAATGCTGTGCGATCGAACGGAAGCCATACTTTCAGATTTGTGGGTTTTAAAATATATATGGAGCACGGAAGAACAAATAGAAACCTTGCAAGCCACGGTAAATGCGTTGATTGAAAAAGAAGAAACCAGCAAACAATCGCATCCGCAAGCGTTCTTTAACAAAGCGCCAAATCCTGAGGACTTGATGAATGAAGTGACGAATTTGAAATCAAAATTCTCAAATCAGGAACTCTCATTGCAGGAATTAAACGTCATCAAAGACAAATTGCGTTACCTGCAAAATCGTACCGATTGGATCAAAGATCAGCAGAAAAAGCAATACATAAACACTGAAATAGATCAACTGTGGAAACAGATCTTACACAAGGCGTAACCGAATATTGGTTGCAATTGCCTTCTAAATACAAACACCAACTATCCCAAATTCGCGTGTGGAAAACCCTGCGAATGGCAACGGATATGGATGTTATTTGGGTTCGTGGAATTTCACCAGATCAACTCAAAAGCCCAGAAATACGCAGCATTCCGTTTAAAAAAATATACTTTCAGCATAAAAATGCCTTGTTTCTCCTTGGCGGGAATCTACCAGAAGAACGCTTAAAAACGTCCTTGCTTTGGTCGCCAATAGACAAAGCGTTGCCCGCAGAAATGCCCAATTACAATTTTAATTATTTTGGTGTGGATGAAAAAATTCAATTCAACATCGTGCCATCAAACATAGAACAACCTGTAAAAGCACAATTGGTCGATTTGGCAGTCTTAGATACGATCATTCCAACAATGCCAGCCGTACGATTGCAACCGATGGAATGGATACTAGTAGGCGAAAACGCATTACTCATAGGAACTCCATTACTATCAATTCCGGGGAAAACATTCTGGCAACAACAGCAATTTTTAGTACCCACAGGATACGATTTTGAATATCCAGAACTGAGTAGTTACTTTAGTAACATCATCAACCAAAATAACAACGATTACATCATCGTCAACACAGATAATACCTATTATAGCGTACCAAAAGATCAATTAAAAAAAATGACCATCAGCGGCTACCGATTGTCACGATAAATCATGAACGAAACCAACACAAAAGCAACGTATTATTTTCAATCCTATCAGAACTATTTCTGGCAATGGGAAATTGATTATATGTTTAGTGCTGCTGTGATTGAAGATGCACAAGATTATCAAGGAGGTATCAATTGTATCAGTATTCCTGATGGAATGACAATTGCGTACAAAGAACAACTAGAAGAAGTTTTACAAGCAATTTCCAGCTATGAATTACCACCATTTGGCGCGTTGGTTTTAGCGTTTTTAGCAACAAATGCAGGCGAAGTGAGTATTGCTATTGATGAAATATTTACGAATATAAAAGATATATTTGAAGATGAATTGATATTCAAACATGTATATTTTGAAGATGCACAGCGTTTTCTGAATAATCTAATTTCACTTCCAGCTGAATTTAAAAAAGGAAAAAACCGAATTGATTTATTTACGTTTTTATTTCAAGATGTACATCATGGTGTACCTAGTACATACACAGATGAGATTCTTAGAGGTATCAAAAATGATGCATTTGAATTGAATGCGTGTAGTCATAAAGCTGAAATCACCATGTCTGCGCTCAGTAAAGATTTCAATGCGTTGGCACTATTACACGGACGTTATCCAACGGTGGATGCGTTATTAAAAGCTTGGGGAAAAATCGTTCCAGTTGCCATTGATGCAGAAGATATTGATATCGAATACTTTAGTGATGATCCCGATTTGGTTCAGGAACTCATAGAGGAACCCAAAACGTTTTTTATGGGAAGTCTCATCAAGCGATTATGGTCAGGAATCAACTTGCCAATGCACTATGTACATCCGGGAGAAATGCCACTTGGTGGAATCTCAGACGTAACCAACAAAGGAAATTTTGACAATTTACTAATCTCGGAATTTGCCAATGACGATTTAATATTTTTACACAGAATTGCCAATAAAGAAGCTTTATTCATTCGTAGGGAAACCACACCAGAAGAAGATTTACGCACCCGTATATTCTTGATCGATACAACAATTAAAAATTGGGGAACACCCAAAATACTGTCGTTTGCGACCGCTTTTTCGTTCATTCATCATCCAAAAAACGAAATGAACTTTAAACCGTATGCAATTGGCGATACATACCAAACCGTAGATTTTGATTCCAAATTAGCGATCATTGAAGGCTTACAAATGACATCGCCTTTATTAGATGCCGCAGATGCCATCATTCAGTTTATTGAAGAAACCGAAGAAGAAAACATAGAAATTACACTATTTACCTCGCCAAAAACCTTGGAACATGCCAGCATGCGAAAAGTATTCAACCTGCATCATGATAAATTTGGTGGTGTTATTACGACGGATATCGATGGAACTATTGAGGTGTATAAAATGAAAAATGGTGCCAAACGTTTGGTAAAGCATATTCAGTTGCCATTAGCCGAGTTATGGGCACATCCACCAAGAACAAAGCATCGAAATGGGCAACAACTTACGAAAAATGTAGATCATGAATCAGTAGTGAACTATCCTTTGTTGTACGGATATCCAATTAGAGGAGTTGTACATTTTATCCATGAAAATCATAACTACACGGCACTCAAAAACGGAGAATTATTCAAATCTACTCGTGACGATCTTGGTTTTCAAATGGTTCAAAACAATTTGCGATTCTTTTCAGGAATCAAACAGCAACTGTACGGCATTCTGTATGAGGGCGAATTCATGGTAATGTATTGGAATTCGATGCATCAGTTGATTTTTAAAACCCAATCCGCCAAATATACATTCAAAGGCGACTTTAAAGATGATTACAATGCTTCACACAAACATTTATTACAATTGGATGAGGAAATTTATTTGATCACAAAATCGTATTATAATGCTGAATATAACTACACAAAATTTGATTTGCATAATCGAACGTATATAAAAATTAATTCGCCATCACGAACGTTCAAACAATCGTTAGATAAGCATCTCAAAAGATCTTACAACTATTTCAGTGGTTCTGTGTTATCAAACATCCATCAAATAACGATTACATCTGATTTAAACATCATTTTTAATCGATCACATCAAATAAAATTTATTGACAATTCCATTCATTACAAGAAGGTGAATATGTTAGAGTATAGCCATCAAGAAAGTGACACATTTGTTTTTCATAAAAAAAACAAAACAATAGAATTTTATAATGGAAGTAAAATCATCATAGACAGAAATGGTATGATTATATTTGAAAGCGCACTGCCAGCTATTTCAACTTTTTACTTGTCTTCGTATATTGGTATCGGTTTAGCCATGGCAACTGAAGATGAATTTACAGGAAATCCTTATTTTTTGCCTGAAAATTCAACGGCAAACAAAATATCTCCATCGGTATTTCAAAAAAAGCATGTGGAACCTTTCTTGCTAAATATTTTAAATTCATGAAGTTAGCGCTCACATTTACCGATAACAATCCGTATCCTAGCGGTGGAATTTTTATCAAGCATGCGTCTCCAAAAGTATGGTTGACAGAAATGAAGCGCATGCAGTTGAAACTTTCCGATTGTAGCGTATATCCATGTCCGGGATTGGAAGCCAATAGTGTTTCGGGCGTATTACTCCTATTTAAAACGGCACAGAAAAAGATAGACATCGGATCTAATATATCCATTCAAAAAGCACATACCAATTTTTATATTCCAGAGAATACGCAACTCAATATGGCGTTGACGAATGAAGAATACGATAAATTATTAAACGGAAATCCGCATTTTTTTCATCACAAATTTGGAATGATGGAACTCACAGAAGAATTGCGTTGGGAAACCATTTTACAGCCACCAATTGCCCAATTTCCAACGATGGAAACACCCGCAAAAGGTGTCAAAATTCCTACCGAAGTAAAAGCATTTAGCATAGAAATAGAAGAAGCGGAAGAAGAAGACGCGTTGGAAAACCCGTTTGGAGATGCTACTATTGATCCAGAAGACCTGCCATTTAATATGAAAAAAGTATTGAAAGGAAACAATGAAGAAATTGAGAAATACCTAAAATACTTAGCACAAAATCCTGATGCGGCTTTAAAAATGGCAATTCCGTTAGACATGATGGGAACCTCACGCGGAAAAGCGTATGCCAAGTATAAATTCAAAAGTAATTTCTTTGAATCCATAGGATTTGAAGACATATCTGAACAAACCAAAAGCGGTATCAAAACGATTTTGGGAATCTTAGCCATTATCTTTATTTTTTGGCTTGGGTATACAGTCGTAAACGAAGTAAAACAGCGTCAGATTGAAGTTGTTGCGGGAGAAACTACCTTTAGTTCCGATTCAGAAGAAAAACCATTGCAAGAAGATGTGGTTCCTGAAAGTACAGAAATTAATAGTGGTGAAGAGTGGACTAGAAGCGCCACGCCAACACCAAAGCCCGCAGAAGAGACTTCCATGATTCCAATACTAGTGACGCTCATTTTTATTTTGGCGACTCTTATATTGTTGATGTATTTCTTTAAGAATAAAAAAGCGAAGCATGCTTCGAAAAACACGCTCCAAAACAAATCGACATCCTGGTTAGATTTGCCTGATGATAGTGAACATTTTTCCTTTGATGAAGATGATGCACAAAAAGAAAGCGGTTTCTATTTTGGAGGAAATGAACTCTCTATCAAAAACAAAATCATCATCATTTTTATCATCATCGGATTATTGATATATCTTTTTTATCCAATGTTGCAAACCAACGAAATAGGGACTGTATTTGCTTTACTTGCAGCATTTATAGTACTTCGCTTGCTATATCTTTTATTGAACAAAAACAAAACTATCATCGATGATAACGAATAAAGAAAGTAAATTCCAGGCAAAGGTGATTTACTTTATCATCTGTGTATTAGTGCTAAAACTCGTATATGTGGTTATTTCATCACTTATCCATGGAAGTTTTGGAGAATTTCTATTTGCGCTTATTGTATTACTGGTTATATTTTTTGTGATCACAGCATTTGTCGACTCTTTATTTACTAAAGACAATCCGTATGGAAATTCGCATGGTGGCGTAACGACTGTTGGCGATCGTCAATTTCAAGCATTGATGGATAGATACGAAAAATTGTGTGACGATTTCATCGAGAAAAAACAATACAAAAAAGCAGCATACATTCAACTAAAACTCTTGCGCAATCCATACAAAGCGGCAACTATTTTAAAAGAAGGACATTTGTATAATGAAGCGGCAAACGTCTATCTAAAAAGATGTAAAGACAAGCATCAAGCGGCTGAATGTTACGAATTGGCACGTTCCTACACGAAATCAGTTGATTTATACAAAGAATTACATTTGAATGAAAAAGCAGGAGACATTTACACCAAACTAAAAGACACTAAAAAAGCACATCAGCAGTATCAAATAGTGGTGGACGATTATAAAAACAACTATCAATACGTAAAAGCAGCACTTATCTATCGTAAAAAAATGGAAGACAAAGAAAGTGCCAATAAACTCTTAGTAAAAGGTTGGACGGAAAACAAAGATGCGGTGAATTGCGCCAATAACTTCTTTGCAAATTTTAAAGAAAAAGCTGCCGTAAAAAAAATACTGAATGGTTTTCGTGAAGAATTTGTCACGGAACATAACGAATCTAAGTTTTTAAGAGTACTTCAACTAGAATATAATAGAGACATTGCGCCAAAAGAAAACATTCAAGATATGGCGTACGAACTCATTTCTAAAAACAATACCAACCGCGAAATGCTCTTAGCATTACATCACTTTATTGATGACGATTCTCAAATTACTAGAGATATCATTCGACATCGGACAGGGAAATGATTGAATAAATTCAAAGATTTAACGATTGAAGAATTTGATGCGATAACATTCAGATATTAAAAAAGCGACTCTTGCAAGTCGCTTTTTCAATATCTTATCTTCTTTTCATCTGCTGACGATTGCCGTAATGCTGTTTAGGAGCACTTGCAGCACGTTTCATCTGTTGTTCCATCATCTTCATCTGTTCACTAAGCATTCCGCGCTTATCGAGCGTCTTAGCTTCTTTCATTAAGATCTTGGCTTCGTTCTTTCTATTTTTCTGAGAAGCAATTCCTGCTAAGGTCATTTTTACCATTGCCATATCATGATCCATACTCAAACCTAACTTTTCAGCTTTGCGCAGATGTTTCTCAGCTTCTGTTAAATTATTCTGAGAAGCCATAATACCATGTAAGTAATAATAATAGCCTTGTTGCTTCGTTGTCAAAGCCGTTGCTGGATTTTTAATTTTAGAAAGTAGTCGTTTCGTACCTTCAAAATCTTGTTTACGTAATTTTAAAAAGGATAATAATATCAATTCATTCTTAAAATACAATAAGATAAAAATGGCTGCTAGTAGAATTAAGAAAATTCCATTGCCAATGTAGCCTTCAGAAAATTGATAAATTGCGTATGCAAAAATAGCGGCTGCTATAATTAATTTGATATTTTTGTTGAACATAATTCGGTATATATTTGTCGAGTTTGCAAATGTATAAAAAACAATCGTAAATATTTTTTAAATTCTATTTGTGAAAGTAAAAACTCTTTGTATATTTGCGCCGCACTTTTAGAAAGAATACTTGCGTGCATTTACAACTATTTCAAGAGAAAAAAAAGATATAAAAAGTAATGAAAAGAACATTTCAACCATCGAAAAGAAAAAGAAGAAACAAGCACGGTTTCAGAGAAAGAATGGCTTCAGTAAACGGTAGAAAAGTGCTAGCCCGCAGAAGAGCTAAAGGAAGAAAGAAAATTTCTGTGTCATCTGAAACGAGACATAAGAAGTAATGATATACATTCACATAAATAAGGTGTTGTTTTTTTAGAAGCAACACCTTTTTTTGTGCCTAAACGTTTTTTTATTTTTAAGCAACACAACAATACATTAAAGCAATGCCAAAAAGAGAAGACCTAAAATCAATTTTAATTATCGGATCAGGACCAATCGTAATTGGTCAAGCCTGCGAGTTTGATTATGCAGGATCACAATCACTTCGTTCCTTGCGAGAAGACGGAATTGAAACGATACTTATCAATTCGAATCCAGCAACGATCATGACAGATCCTTCTATGGCGGATCATGTCTACTTGAAACCACTAACAACCAAGTCAATCATTCAAATCCTAAAAGAACATCCACAAATTGATGCTGTTTTACCAACCATGGGAGGACAAACAGCCTTAAACTTGTGTATTGAAGCGGATGAAAAAGGAATTTGGGAAGACTTTGGCGTAAAACTTATTGGAGTGGATATTGACGCGATCAACATCACGGAAGATAGAGAAAAATTTAGAGAACTGATGCTTGAAATTGGAGTTGGAATGGCACCACAAGCAACTGCAACCTCTTTCTTAAAAGGAAAAGAAATTGCACAAGAATTTGGGTTTCCATTAGTCATTAGAGCTTCGTACACACTTGGTGGCGCAGGAGCTTCTATTGTATACGATCCAAAAGATTTTGACGAATTACTAAGACGTGGACTCGAAATTTCCCCAATTCACGAAGTCATGATTGACAAAGCCATGATGGGTTGGAAAGAATTTGAATTGGAATTATTACGCGATAAAAACGATAATGTTGTGATTATCTGTTCTATCGAGAATATGGATCCGATGGGAATTCATACGGGAGATTCTATCACGGTAGCGCCAGCCATGACCTTATCGGATCGTACCTATCAAAAAATGCGTGACATGGCAATTCACATGATGCGTAGTATCGGCGATTTTGAAGGTGGATGTAATGTGCAATTCGCTGTAAGTCCAGACGAAAAAGAAGAAATTATCGCTATTGAAATCAATCCGCGTGTATCACGTTCTTCTGCATTGGCAAGTAAAGCAACAGGGTATCCAATTGCAAAAATTGCTACAAAATTAGCTATTGGGTATACATTGGATGAATTAGATAATCAAATTACAAAATCAACTTCGGCATTATTTGAGCCAACACTCGACTATGTAATTGTAAAAATACCACGTTGGAACTTTGACAAATTTGAAGGTTCGGATCGTGAATTAGGACTACAAATGAAATCGGTTGGTGAAGTCATGGGTATTGGACGTTCGTTCCAAGAAGCCTTGCACAAAGCCACACAATCGCTAGAAATCAGTCGTAACGGACTGGGTGCGGATGGAAAAGGATATAAAAATTATGACCAAATCCTAAGCAAGCTAAAACATGCTTCTTGGGATAGAGTATTTGTGATTTATGATGCCATTCAGATGGGAATTCCGCTGAGTAGAATCCACGAAATCACAAAAATTGATGTATGGTTCTTGCGACAATACGAAGAACTCTATCAACTAGAAAAAGAAATCACCGCTCACAATAAAGTAGATACCATATCTAAAGATTTATTATTAGAAGCCAAACAAAAAGGATTCGCAGACCGACAAATTGCGCACATGCTCGGTTGTTTGGAAAGCGAAGTATATAAAAAGCGTGAAGAATTAGGCATCAAACGTGTCTACAAACTCGTAGATACCTGTGCGGCAGAATTCACAGCAAAAACACCATATTACTATTCTACCTTTGAAGCAGAAATTGAAACTGCAGACGGAAAACGCTACGTTCACAACGAAAGTATTGTCACCGATAAAAAGAAAGTGATCGTATTAGGTTCTGGACCGAATAGAATTGGACAAGGAATTGAGTTCGATTACTGTTGTGTACACGGAGTATTAGCTGCCGCTGAATGTGGCTACGAAACCATCATGATTAACTGTAACCCAGAAACGGTTTCGACCGATTTTGATACGGCGGACAAACTCTACTTTGAACCTGTATTTTGGGAACACATTTACGATATCATTCGACATGAAAAACCAGAAGGTGTCATTGTGCAGTTGGGAGGACAAACCGCGTTGAAATTGGCTGAAAAGTTAGATCGTCACGGAATCAAAATCATAGGAACCACTTATCAATCGTTGGATTTAGCGGAAGACAGAGGAAGTTTCTCTACCTTATTAAAAGAAAACAACATTCCATATCCAGACTTTGGAGTTGCTGAAAATGCAGACGAAGCCTTGGCGCTGGCAGACGAATTGGATTTCCCAATCTTAGTACGACCTTCGTATGTACTGGGTGGACAAGGAATGAAAATTGTCATCAACAAGCAAGAATTGGAAGAAACGGTGGTAGACTTACTACGCAAAATTCCAAACAACAAACTCTTGCTCGATCATTACTTAGATGGTGCCATAGAAGCAGAAGCAGATGCAATCTGTGATGGAGAAAATGTGTACATCATCGGAATTATGGAGCATATTGAACCTTGCGGAATTCACTCAGGAGATTCAAACGCAACCTTGCCGCCGTTTAACTTAGGGGAGTTTGTGATGCAACAAATAAAAGATCACACCAAAAAAATTGCTTTAGCCTTAAATACGGTTGGACTCATCAACATTCAATTTGCGATCAAAAACGACATTGTATACATCATTGAAGCCAATCCAAGAGCATCTCGTACCGTTCCTTTCATCTCAAAAGCATACAAAGAACCGTATGTAAACTATGCAACGAAAGTAATGTTGGGAGTCAATAAAGTCACAGACTTTAATTTCAATCCGCAATTAGAAGGATTCGCCATCAAGCAACCAGTGTTCTCTTTCAACAAATTCCCGAATGTAGACAAGCGTTTAGGACCAGAAATGAAAAGTACCGGAGAAAGTATCTTATTCATTGACAGTTTAAAAGACGATGAATTTTACGACTTATATTCGAGAAGAAAAATGTATTTGAGTAAATAAACTTTATAGACTTATACAATGTCATATCGAGCGCAGTCGAGATGTCATCAAATTATAAAAATGCTTCCACGAAACCAAACGGTTTTTTGGAAGCATTTTTTGTTGTCACATCGAGCATTATTGAAATCAAAATATATTTTGAATAAAAATACCTAGCGAAGCTATCGAGATGCTGGAGGCTTCCGAAGTTACCCGAAAGCTTCCCGCACGTCTGCGAGAACGTTTCGTAACTTCCCGAAAGCTTCCCGCACCTCTGCGAGAACGTT
The DNA here is from genome assembly GCA_964351775.1 of uncultured Kordia sp. Lineage (GTDB taxonomy): Bacteria > Bacteroidota > Bacteroidia > Flavobacteriales > Flavobacteriaceae > Kordia. Next base: position 18,505 of record CAYGPQ010000017.1, read on the forward strand.
TTGTAACTTCCCGAAAGCTTCCCGCACGTCTGCGAGAACGTTTCGTAACTTCCCGAAAGCTTGTCGCATTGCTGCGAGAAGGTTTCGGGAGTATTTTTATTACGAATTATGCAATAAAAATAGAAAAAATATGGTTTTTATTGCGAATTTCGTAAAACGACTCTTTTTTCATGCTGAATGAATTTGTGTAGTCTGAGCGGATTTGTGTAGTCTGAGCGGAGTCGAAGACTACTTACGGAAAACCACATTGCAAAAGTGTGATCTTTGTTTTACATTTATAGGAATAAAAGGAATTCTTGTTATACATGCGTTAACCTTCATTAAGAAAAATAAAAAAATGAAATTAAAAACTATACTACTGTCCTTTGTCGTCTTAGTCATTATGGGATGTAAGGAACAGGCGAGTAAAGAAAAAAAATCAACTAATTCTAAGATGGAAGTTGTTCATTCTGATAAGGTTTCTGAACATATTTCTATTTGGGTTGATGCTATAAATAATAACATTCACGCTATAGAAAAACTATATGCTTCCAATGCCATTGCGATTGTTTCTATAGATAGTATCATTGAAAGTTCATCGCAAATAGCTACATATTACGGAATTAAAAAAAATAGAATTACAGCAATTGCATCATTATTTAGTGTGGAGGCTAACAAAAAAAGGCGCATTACTTATGAAATAATTAAGTATACAACTGAAGATCTAAAAGAATACATCCAAATTGTAATTTGGAGATTAGAAGATGGACAGGTGATCAGAGAATTTGAATTTACAGAAAGAAGTAGCCCAGAAGCGAAAAAAGTTGACCTCAATGAGATCACTGACAGAAGAAAATTATGGATTGATCTTTGCAATGCTAATAACGCTGAAAATCTTGTCAAACAACTCTATAGCGCCAACACCATTTATTTCAATCACAAACCAATCATACAAGGGTTAGAAGCTGTAATTACCGAATATAATTACATGAATAATGTGAAGTACTCTCTAAACCTACAACCAATGAAATTGGAAGTAGTAAATGCAGATTTCGTCTATGAAATTGGACAATGTAGCGGAAGTTACAATGGGAAATACATTCTTGTTTGGAAAAAGCAATCTGACGGAAGTTGGAAAATCCATATTGATTCTAATATTTAACATAGTAAACTTTACATTTATAGATAATAGTATGAATTCTATATAGCATACATTGTACACAATTAAAACCAGAAATGTGAATATTAAAGAAATACTTCAAAATGTATATCATAAAATTAAGAATGTCGAAGATAAAGGAAATTTAGCATCGTACATTCCTGAATTAGAAAATGTGGATTCAGAATCTTTTGGAGTGCATCTTTCTACCATAGACAACTTTAATTTCGGAATTGGAAATTGTGAGGATCGATTTTCCATTCAAAGTATTGTCAAGGTGCTTTCGCTAAGTATGGCGTACAGTTTACTAGGTGAAGAAGTATGGAAAAGAGTAGGTGTGGAGCCTTCTGGAACTGCATTTAATTCTCTTGTTCAACTCGAAGTTGAAAATGGAATTCCTAGAAATCCATTCATAAATGCCGGAGCGCTGGTGATTTCTGATATACTTTTAAGTAATTTAAACAATCCTAAAGAAGATTTCTTAAACTTTGTTAAAAACCTTTCAAACAGTACAGAAATTTGTTATTCAGATAGAATTGCTACCTCAGAAAAAAAGGTAGGATACCGAAATATAGCACTGTGTAATTTCATAAAATCCTTTGGAAACATTGAAAACAAACCTTCCGAAGTTCTTGATTTCTATTTCAACCTTTGTTCACTTGAAATGAATTGCAAAGAACTTTCAAAGCTATTCTTATTTCTAGCCAATGATGGTTTCACTTTGGTGGATAACAAACAAATATTGACCAGAAGTCAAACCAAAAGAATAAATGCACTCATGCAAACCTGTGGGTTTTATGATGAATCTGGAGAATTTGCTTTTAAGGTTGGGCTGCCTGGAAAAAGTGGCGTTGGCGGAGGAATTGTAGCGGTGCATCCAAAACAATATGCCATAGCAGTTTGGAGCCCTAAACTAAATAAAAAAGGAAATTCATATAAAGGAATGCGGTTTTTAGAAGAATTTACGACTGCATCTGAGTTATCGATATTTTAAGGAAAGAAGCACCCTAAACTTTCTCACTTTACGGAAAACCACATTGCGCAAGTGTAATCTTTGTTTTACTTTTATGGGGAATAATGGGAAGTTGTTGTGAAATTGGTTTCTGTTATTTCTTAAAATTGGTATGATATACGGAATTTGGTATATACATACGTTGTGCTTAATTTGATGAAAAAGTTTGCCATAATATTAATTTTCGGATTTCCATTCCTTTCTTTCGCTCAGACCGAGTTGAAATTATATGCACTTGATAAATGCAGTAATAAAGTAAGCAAGCTGAATTTTGAACTAGCTGATTCAAATTTTAATCTCTTCCCTAACATAGATACACTGGACGTAAAAGAATATCAAGAATTCTTCTCAAAACCAATATTTCTACCGAAGGGAATTTATTACGTGCTTTACGGTTTTGAAATTGAAGATTCAGATTATTTTCAAATCTCAAATTCCTTTAAAATTCACATTTCGGATTCTGGAACATATAATGATACTATAGTAATGCCCAAGATTAGATTAGGATGGTCAATGGCATTACATTCAAATGAACGGTACTATTATCATTGCAGTAAAATATGCAATGGAACTGAAACTGAATATTTTGACAACGGAAATAAAAAACTAGAGGGAAACTTTGAGAATGGAATACCCATTAAAATAAAACATTATTATGATAATGGAAATATAAAAATGATTGAATTATTCCAAAATGGCAGTTTAGAACCCTATAAAATAGAAAGATACGATATTGAAAACAACCTTTTGGAATATGAAATAAGAACCATAAGGAATAAAAAAACCATTATTAAAAAATACGACAAGTACAATAAATTGATAGATAAAGAAATATTAAATTATATAATAAACTAAGCACAACACTGGTAAGCGTTGTACAACCCAATAATTTTACAAAAAAACAAGGCATTCTTAGCTCTTTTAAGAGTGCCTTTCTTTTGAGTTTTACTATGGAATCCTAAAATTTGAACCGCTTACCATCCAGCTATAGTTACCAAATAGTGCCTTTCTTTTGAAAATGACTAACCCAAGTGAGGTTGCTTCACTTTTTATAGTTTTTGTGATGAATTTCAGGTATTTCTTCAAATTATAAGCAATCGTAGCCAAGTGCATTACTTTGTTTACTTGTTTAATTCCTAATGTGTTAATCTAAGTTCCATATATCCCTTTAGTGTTGGAATGCTATAAACCTTTTTTTAAACCAAACCAACACAACATTAAAAATAAACCACTGTTTTTAAAACATAAAATTCAAGCCAAAAACATGTTAGGAACGATTATAGAAACCATCAAACGATTAGAAAATAGAGAAAACCTATCAAAAGAAGACAAAGAACTCCTTGAATTCTTACACTCACAAGCTTGGGCAGAAATCAATATAGGAATCGTAAATCTCATTTCGTATGGAGACAGACTCGGTTGGGAAAAAATTGAAGAAAAATTCTCAGGAATGTTGAATCTAATAGATAAAGCTAAGAACAAATAAAAAGTTATTTCTTTTTTATACGTAACGTTTCATATAAAAACGCGTCACATCAAACACAACTAAAAACGAATATGAAACTAGTAACTTTTCTATTATGTATTAGCCTTTGTGGCTTTACACAAAGTACAAATACCGAAATCCAATACAAATCATCAAAAGAAGAATTTCTAAAAGAATTAACAGCAATATGGAAGTCAGCTGAGGTCAGTATTCAAGCTGAGGAGCATGAATTTAATTCGGTAATAAAGAACTATTTGGTAATTACTGTAACATCAGAACGTAGCATTTCAGAAGAAGAATTTTCAAGCTTAGTAAGTTCAACTTCAAGTCTTATTTTTAAAGCTATTACCAATACCAACGATTTTAAAGTTGCGAGAGTCGATTATAAAAATACAACAGCTAATGATGAAAAGTCTAAAATCATTTATGAAGTTATTGATAAAGCTCCAGTTTTAAAAGGATGTAATAAAAATGCTGACAAAGCAACATTAAAAAGCTGCTTCAATGAAACAGTAATGCTTCATATTCAGAAAAATTTTGATACTTCTAAATTTGAGAATTTAGGACTTGAAAAAAAGAAGCATAAAGCCAACGCATCCTTTACGATTAACAAAAAAGGAAAAGTTACTAATATAGTCGTGAAGCACGAAAACAATGTTGTCAGGGAGGAAGTTAAACAACTCATGAAATCTTTGAAAGTTAAAAAACCTGGATTTAATAATGGAAAACCTGTTGATGTAAGTTATACAATTCCAATTGTGTTCATAATTGATTAAAAACGTATAAAATGTCACGCTCTAACTACAACTAAAAATGTTTCCATCAAATCAACTCGGTTTATCCAAACAAGCGTTGTATCAATTATCTACTGAGGAAGATGAAGCTATTGAAGCTGGACGAAGAGAGATCAAAAACGGAAACTTCGTTGCTAATGAAACCGTAATTTCTGAAATGAAGGAATGGCTGCAAAAGAAATAATTTAATTCTAATCAATTATATCATTTTGGGACAACAGGCAAAACCCTAAAGAATCACCCTCAATCTAAAACAACTCCAAATAACCACAAATCACTTCCGCACACATTGCCTATCTGCAATCTTTCCCATATTTTTACTGTAAATAGTATTTTCAATTTTTACCAAGATTTGGTATATTTGAATAAAACAATTTTGAAATGGGGAAAAACACATCAATATCACTTGGAAGTCATTTTGAAGACTTTATCAAAGATGAAGTAAAATCGGGCAGATATAGTTCTGTTAGCGAAGTAATTCGATCAGCATTACGATTGTTAGAACATGAAGAAAAAAAGGAAAGAGAACTTATCAAAGCCTTGGAAGTAGGTGAGGAAAGCGGATTTGTTGACAATTTTGATCCAAAACAAAATCTGACTAAATTACATCGCCAGCAGTTATGAGTCAACACAAATACCGAATAAGTACACAAGCGATTGAGGACTTAAATGCTATTTGGGTATATACATTTCATAAATGGTCTAAGGTGCAAGCTGATAGATATTATGACCTGATAATTGCAAAGATTGAATTTATTGCGGACAATTATCAAACTGGAAAATCTGCTGCACAAACTCGAAAAAATTATCGAGTAACGAAAATAAAATCACACTTGGTTTTTTTATAGAAAAGACCAAAGTGAAATTGTTGAAATCGTTAGAATTCTACATCAGCGCATGGATATTAAGAAAAAGCTATCATAACCTACTCAAAATACCCTCAATCTAAAACAACTCCAAATAACCACAAATCGTTTCCACACACATTGCCTATCTGCAATCTTTCGCGTATTTTTATAAAAAAATAACAATCTGATGAAAATCTTCACAAGTTTCATCCAGATATATTGAAAAAAAATAATCAATGCTATCAATTGAATGATTTGCAAATAGAATAATTAAATAAAATTCACTAATTTTATAATTGATAAAAATAACGATGGATACAACAAAACAAATAAAAAATAATCTGATTAGCAGAATTCAAGACTCAAAAGATTTGAATTTTTTGAAAGCACTTCAGACTATTTTTGATTCTTCTGAACAAGCTTTGTATCAATTGTCTCCCGAAGAAAATGTAGCTATTAAAGCTGGGCGAAAAGACATTCAAAACGGAAACTTCGTTGCTAACGAAACCGTAATTTCTGAAATGAAGGAATGGCTGCAAAAGAAATAATTTGGTCGTCACGAGCAAAACAGGAGTTAAAAGACACATTAGAATTCTTTGCTGAAAGAAATGGAAATTCCGATTACAGCTTAAAAATTTTATTTGAAGTTGAAGATATAACAACTACGCTTTCAAAAAGTGAATTTATAGGTAGATTAACCTCAAATAAAATAACAAGAGTAATTCCAATGAAAGTATATTTAATTTTTTACGAAATAAATAATGATGTAATTGAAATTGTATCATTTTGGGACAATAGACAAAATCCTAAAGAATCATCCTCAATCTAAAACAACTCCAAATAACCACAAATCGTTTCCACACACATTGCCTATCTGCAATCTTTCCCGTATTTTTATAAAAAAGTAGTAACTGGTAAAAATCGCTATCATTTTTATCCAGAAAAACTGAAAAAGAAAAGAAACGCACATGAAAGAGACTAATTTTAATTACGGAAAAGGCTTTACGATTAGCAAGCATATTCCCGAAGATATCTCACATTTTGAGCGTGTGTTTGATATTTTTAAAGACATATTGACGCACACTTCAGGCGATATTGAAGAAGCGTTTGAATGGCTCGATACACTCGACAAAGAATACAATATTTTTACGGACGAATATACACTGCAAGATTTTGAAGAAGACTTGAAGAAACGCGGGTATATCAAAGAAGAAATTGATCCCGATAAAGGCAATTCAGGCACTGGAAAAGGGAAAAATATATTAACTGCCAAACTCGAATCTGCTTTGCGCGAATTTGCCCTAGATCAAATCTTTGGGAAGTTAAAGAAAAGCGGCATCGGAAATCATCGTACGTCCAAAATAGGCGTTGGCGATGAACGTGATGGCGAAACACGATCGTTTCAATATGGCGACGATTTGGCATTGGTAAACATGACCGAAAGTTTAAAAAATGCACAAATCAACAATGGTATTGGCGATCTTCGACTCACCGAAAATGACTTAATTGTAGAAGAAACCAAACACCGATCGCAAATGAGTACGGTGTTAATGATTGATATCAGTCACTCCATGATTCTATACGGAGAAGATCGGATCACGCCTGCAAAGAAAGTGGCGATGGCATTGGTGGAACTCATCAATCGGAAATACCCGAAAGATTCCATCGATATCATTGTATTTGGAAATGAAGCCTGGCCGATTAAAATCAAGGATTTACCATACTTGAAAGTTGGCCCTTATCACACGAATACCGTTGCCGGATTGGAATTAGCCATGGACATTCTTCGAAGAAAACGAAACACCAACAAACAAATTTTTATGATTACCGATGGAAAACCGAGTTGTATTCAGTTGCCATCGGGAGAATTTTACAAAAATAGCAATGGTTTGGATGAAATGATTGTTTCCAAATGCTTGAATAAAGCAGCGCAAGCACGAAAACTTAAAATTCCGATTACCACCTTTATGATTGCCACAGATCCGTATCTGCGCCATTTTGTGGAACTGTTTACCGCACAAAATAGGGGGAAAGCTTTTCTAACAGGTTTAACAGGTTTGGGACAAATGATCTTTGAAGATTATGAAAAAAATAGAATTAAAAGGATTTAGATAAAGTTGAAACAATTAAAGCGTGAAATTCTTTTTCCGAAGTATAGTAAGTATTTTTCGTTAAGAATCTTCGAAGCCTTGGAGAAGATTTAGAAAAATACTTGCGGTTCTAGTTTTTCATAGAAAAAACTAGAAATACCTCTGGAAAAGTGCACTTTCTTTTGTTTCTTTTCTTTGTGCAAGCAAAGTAAAAGAAAATAAAAATTTAAAAATGCTCATAGAAAAAAGAATAAAATAATTACATGAAAAAAGAAATCACATTCAAAGAATTAAAAAATTCAGGATATACAAATAAAACCATCAACGAAGAGATTCAGGCAAACTTAATAGCGCGCATCAAAGCGAATCAGCCAGTTTTTGAAGGACTTTGGGGGTATGAAGATACTGTAATTCCACAACTGAAAAAAGCAATTTTGGCGGGACATCACATCAATTTATTGGGTTTACGTGGACAGGCGAAAACGAAAATCGCACGAAGCATGGTAGATTTACTTGACGAATACATGCCTATTGTAAAAGGTTCAGAAATCAACGACAGTCCATTTCAGCCGATTTCCAAATTCGCAAGAGACTTACTTGCAGAACATGGCGATGAAACGCCGATTTCTTGGGTACACAGATCCAATCGTTTCTTTGAAAAATTGGCAACGCCCGATGTAAATGTGTCCGATTTAATTGGCGATATCGATCCTATTAAAGCCGCAACCTTACAATTGCCGTATTCAGATGAACGTGTATTGCATTACGGAATGATTCCACGTGCAAATCGTTCCATATTTGTACTCAACGAACTCCCCGATTTACAAGCTCGGATTCAAGTATCACTATTTAATATATTACAAGAAGGTGATATTCAAATTCGTGGATTTCAACTGCGAATGCCGCTCGATATTCAATTTGTATTTACGGCAAACCCTGAAGATTACACTAATAGAGGAAGTATTGTCACGCCATTAAAAGATAGAATTGGCTCACAGATTTTTACGCACTATCCAAAATCTATTGCACTGGCTCGCAAAATTACGGAACAAGAAGCACGGGTTTCAACTTCAGATAAATTGACAGTACAAGTTCCTAGTATGGCAAAAGACTTGTTGGAAGAAGTTGCTTTTGCCGCACGAAACAGTGAATATGTAGATGCCAAAAGTGGTGTCAGTGCGCGTTTAACCATTAGTGCGATGGAAAACTTAATGGCAGCCGCCAAATTACGCTTGATTGAAACAGGAGCAGACAAGACGACGATTCGTTTGGTCGATTTCATGTCGATCATTCCGTCCATTACAGGAAAAATTGAATTAGTGTACGAAGGAGAACAAGAAGGTGCAGACGAAGTAGCAAGAATCCTGATTGACAATGCCGTGATGGTACAATTTGAAAACATATTTCCACGAATTCCGAAACTAGAAAAGCAAGGTGTCAAAACCACCTATACCGATTTGGTCGATTGGTTTGAACACAATTTCATTGAACTCAACTACACCGACACAGACGAAGAATTCTTCGCGAATCTCAACAGAATAACGCCTTTGGCTGCGATTATCAAAGAATACGCAGGAAATCTAAGCAAAGAAGATCAAGCTTTCTGTATGGGGTTGGTGTTGTGGGCGTTAACCATCAATAAAAAACTAGACAAATCTGAAAATGATACGGCGTTTACCTTCGATTCGATTGGCTTAGGGAAGCATTTCTTGTAATAGTAGCATCTTACATTATTTTTAAAATACATTCAAATTGAAAATGTTTCCATGAAATCGTACTGATTTTTTGGGAATATTTTTTTGTTGATTCATTCAGTATTAGTTCGATTAACATATTTCAGGTTCATTAAAAATACTTTAGATTTGTCGAAAATAGATACCGTATAATAAATATATGTTCATTATACGGTATTTGTAAAGCACTATAAAGAAATGAACTGCATTGTATGTAAACAGGATTCTTCAAAATCCAAAAGCGTTGAACATATTGTTCCTGAATCCTTGGGAAATAAAAACCATATACTACCAAAAGGAACTCTGTGCGACAAATGCAATTCATATTTTTCTCTAAAAATTGAAAAGAAGACATTAGAACTAAACTTCTTTACCACATTGCGGCATAGGAATAGAATTGAATCAAAAAAAGGTCGAATACCGAAGGGAATCGCAATAATTCCGAAGACATTGTATAAAGCGGAAGTTCGCCTACACAAGAAAAGAGATAAACCCACCGAAGTGATTCTTGACACTGAATCTTTTGAACTTATTAAGGAAGGGAAAATTAATCAGTTGATTATACCAGTAACAGCTCCTGAAATCCCTTTAAATAACGAAAGTTTATCGAGATTTTTAGCAAAAATAGGATATGAAATGATGGTGTCCGCACTGATTGATAAGCCATCTCTGCTTATTGAACTTGTTGACGATTCTCAATTAGACCCACTACGCGAGTATATCCGGTATAATTCTAAAAAACAGATTTGGCTTTATAGTGCTCGCCAGATATACGGTGAAAAAGAAATATTTCATACTCAAGAAAATGAGACCTTTGATATGGTTTTTGAAAGCACATTTCTAGCGACTGAAAAATCCGAAATTTACTTTGTAATAGCTTTAAAAGGGTTCGAATTTGTAATCAACATGGGCGGAGATTCAATTGATGGCTACAAACAATGGCTCGCCGAAAACAATCATGAAAGCCCGCTTTACATTGGAGACAAACAATTCGGAACTAATTTGACTCCTGACTTTTTAAAGTGAAATGCTCCCAAAAAATCATTACAATTCTTTGGAAACATTTCACTTTAAAAACTAAACTAGGTTGGTTAGTCACTACTTTTTAAATAGTTAGTGATGATCTTTTGCAATGGCTATGGCGGCTTCGTCAATTTTTTGTAAATCCACTTTTGCAATATCTTTTACAGCATATTCATAAGGTTCTAAAACCACTTGATCGCTAGGTTTGTTGTCCGCTAAAATCTGTTTGTATGCAGTCATAAATGTTTCAATATTCAACAGTGGATAATACGCTGTAGTATGTTGTGTGCCAGCTTGTGCAGCGAAACGCACTAAATTTCGTAAATACACGGCATACTTTCCCAATGCTAATGGAAGCACCAATTCTATATATTTTAATTTCTTTGAAACCAAGTCGTCAATGGTAGTATCAAAAGTTCCGTTTAATGTCGTTGATGGAGATATTTGCTGATACCGATTTACAGGAACTCCAATAAAATTCTTCGTTGCGAGTGCATTCAATGCGGCAACACTTGCCAATGTTCCAGTCAAGGTTTCTGACGGATTCGCGTCGCTTGGTGGTACAATATGATCGCTATAAATCGTTGGTATCTTTTCAATATCGCTTTTTTCCCACGCATGTGGTACAACATCAATTCCGTTGTGTTGACTTAAATAATAAATATTTTTCGCTTTGATTTGTTTCTCATAATACGAAGCAAAACCTTCATCGCCTGGAGTTGGTCCAGCGGTTGGAAAAGCGCCAATCGCGGTTTGTCCGTTAGCATCCCAATCTTGTTTTGTATCTACTAAATACAAGGCTAGTGTTGGTGATAATGCACCGCCCAAACTATGTCCTGAAACCGCAAGTTGTATGTTTGATAAATTAGGATTAGAAGTTAGAAAGTTTTTCAATGCAGCCACAACGGTAGTATCGTTATGATCTTTCATGTCTAGTAAAATTTCTAGTCCAGTATAGGTTCCAAGTGAAATATTTCCTGAATTTTTAGCACCAGTCACCAATTCCCAAGATTTAGTTTTATGTACTGAAAAGTCTTCTACAATCCAGCCATACGGTGAATTTACATTTGTTCCTGCAATAGAAATTACGATTGCATTTTCACTCGCATTATAATACATTCCCATCGTATTATCGGCATGTACAGAATTGGAAGTTGGATCGTTTGCATACACAATCGGTCCCCAAATGGCTTCCCAATCGCCAATAATTGATGCTGTTTCAGTCAATACATCTTTCGCGACTTTGGTAACGTACGCTTGCATTTCAATCATTCCGCTTTTACAATCGGTTTGACTCCACGATAAATTTGATGCTGAATTTGTGGAAAATGACAGACTGTATATCTGTTGTAATAGTTCACTCGATGGATTCATAGTTTCTTCTTAATCATTAATACTAACTTAACAAAGAAACAACTAAAAATAAGTGTGCGTAAGAATACTTTTACGCGAAAACAGAATCACGTAGTTTTACTGATAAAATTTAAAAAAATGTATTTATAGAATGTTAAAATGAAGATAGTATTATAAATAATTATTACATTTGTTAGAAATGCACCAAATCAAGAACGAGTGAAACAAAAAATACTTTTTTTTATTTTATTACTTTCCTTAAGTACAGCTGTTATCGCACAAAATAGTGATAGCACAGAAATTGTATCTACTCAAGAAACAGTTTTCAATATATCACCAAATCCAGGCGTTAATGAGTTAAATATTCGACTTGCGCAAGAAACAGAAGCGACCGTTGAAATTTACAATTTATTAGGGAGAAAAATCTACACAGGAAAACTCACCACAATGCACAATGCTATTGATATTACTTCATGGAAATCTGGAATTTACTTGGTGAAAGTAATTACGGATAAAAAATCCATTACTAAGCGATTTGTTAAGAAATAAGTTACTTTTCAGTTTTCAGTTTTCAGTTGACAGTTATCGGTTGTCAGTTATGAGAAATTAAAATTTTTACATTCAGTATTCAGTTGTAAACAAAAAGTATTTCTCAATACAATTTTCTACAAAAACTACCCGAAATTGCTATTTACTGAAAACAAAAAAATAATTTCACTCATAACTCATAACTTTCACACTGAGCGAATTCGAAGTGCATAACTTTCACACTGAGCAAAGTCGAAGTGCACAACGCTCACATTCAGTTTTTAATTTAGAACGTCAACTTCATTTTCAACTTTGTTATTTAGTAGTGTCTAATAAAATCCTTCACATTCATTTGAAAAAGAACGTAGTCTTTAATGTGGTGTTTTGAAATTTAATTGGTATTACTAATGAGTCTTTATTCTATATTCTAACAGCATAGCGGTCTTTTATCTTTAGTCGGACAATAGTGTTTGTTATTCAAAAAAAATACACAATCGATAACGTGTATCATATTGTGTATTTTTAAGCGTTTTTAAAATAGTAGCTAGATTTTTCTAAACATGATTTTTTCCTGCGTAAACTGGAATGAAACATCAAGGAAAGCTCTTAATTTATTCCAATTACTATTTGGTTCGTCATAATTGCTATAAAACTTTAACGTCTTTATTTTTAGCAAATTACCTTCTACTGTTGCACTGCTTTTAAAACCACCAGTTTCGTTTTGGATGCTTTTGCTTAGTTTGTCCAAACCAACCACTTCATAACCTTCTGGAATTTGGATGCTAATGTTGTTCTCGTATGATTTTGGATATGGTCTGTTAATAGCTTGTTTTCTGTCAATTTCGTCTTGTGTTACAGAAACTTGTGCGCCAATTAACTTTCCAACTTCAAATAAATAATTGTTTCCCGCTTTCTTTAGCAGTTGATTCTTAATGATGAACCCTTGTTCAAACTGCAATGGGTTTTCTGCACCATAGCGTCCTGTATTGGTAATTTTCAGGGTATTTTCTTTTTCAATTTCTATGTTATATTCTTCTTCAAGTCTTTTGTGAAGTACTTCTTTTTGACGTTCTTTTAGTTTATCAATCAACGCGTTGTATTCTTTGCGATATCTTTCTTTAAGCTTCTTTTTTCGCACATTATCAATATATCCTTTGGTTTCATACTTTGCGTAATCTTCATCAAGATAATTGAAAAAGAACAATACATCTTCTTGTGTAGACGTTTTTAAATGTCCGTAACAGGCTGATTTTTTTGCGAATGTAATTTCATCAAAAGAATCATTAAAGGTAACTTCTAAATTTTCAACGGTTTTATTATCGTCTGATTTTGAACTAGGAATTGTAGTCGTAGTAACACTGGCAAGTTTTTTGTCATCATACGAATATTTCAACGCATACGCTTCTGTATTTTCAAACAACGGATTTATTGTTTCCAAGTTGCTATACGCATTATATATAGAAATATATATCGGTTTGTCTAAATTGACACGAACCAAGGTTTCTACTTCGCTCATAAATAATAAATCTTTGATATTTCCGTCCGCTCTATCTTTTGCGACAATAATATCAAATGGAATTTCATTTTTTCTTAAGAACGAACAGTATATAGAAACAAACCTGTTTGGATTGCTTAAAAAGAAATAGCCAGGGTTGGAATCATCCGTCAAAAAGCCAATAATTTTAGTTTCCATCATTACTGAACCTTCAATATAACTTGTATAATAGTGATGTCTCAAATAATAATATGCTTCCCGCACGAGTTCTTCTTTGGATAATTCCTTCTTTTTGAAGTATTTTGTAAATGAGGTTGGTTCGTCTTTAAAACGTTCAAAAGTATTGTCGTATACCGATAACACTTCATCTTTGGTTACTTCTGATTTAATGGTTTTTTCCGATTCAGAGATAAAGTTGAATACATTTTTTTCAAAAGTTCCCGACCTTGAAAATGTTACTTGAAACTTAAAAAATGGCAATTCGCGCAGCGGAGAATACCAATATGGAAATTCTGTTTTTTCAATATCATTCGCTTCCAACACATATCTACGATCGTTTCGTTTCTTGGTTTCTAATTGTTTTAATGCTGGCGCACCATTATAGCTATTAAAGTTTACAAAGAAATCATTTTCCGTATTGAATTTCAATAAGAATTTTTTTGTTGGATATTCATTGCTTAAAAAATTGGTAATTGGTTCAAAAGAATAACCGTTTCTCTCAATAAATGGTTCAATGGTGTATACGTAATAATCTAAAATATCACCAATTTCAAGTCCTGAAATCGCTAATTTATATTCGTTATCTGTTTTTACAGCTTCTTCATTGACTTTAATTTCACGTTCGTCACCATTGTTTTTAATGATTTTGACACCAATGAATTTCTTTTCCGTTTTCCCCCAAAATCCTCTGCGAACTCGCAGGTTTTTTTTAAACGAAAACTCTGAATAATCTTTAATGGCAGCTTTGTCTAAAATCTTTACACGCATTCGAATAGAGCTTGTATATCGTACATTTTTACCAAATTTGTGATAATCATGAAAATACTCTTGATAGAGAATCACCGCCGATTCATTGTTCCATTTTTCAGGAATAGTTACATTGTCTTTTTCTGTGTCAGATGCGCCCCAAAAAGTATTTTTTATTTCTTTTTCTTGTCGAGTTTGACTGGTTACTGAAATTGTAGTGAAAATGAGCAGACAAATGAATATTTTTTTTAACATAATATAGCTTTATGATTTTACCAAGATTAATTGTTCTTGATAACTATTTTTAATTTCTTTTAATGTTTCGTTCCATTTTGCGAAGAATTTCTTAGAAATCAATGCGTTTTTGAAGGCAAAGTTTTTGTGATAAATGATTTTATTTCCTTTCACGGTAAAGTCAATAGAAACCTCAAAATCCTCTGTCGTAGCTTTGACACCTTTGGGAAGTTCTTTTACTTTATATCCTTCCGGAATGTCCAATTCTATAATAGTTTCTAGACTTTTCTTGAACGAAAACGAATAATCGTTTTTACGCTCTTCTAAATCTAAATACTTCAAATCTTGGTTGTGATCAATATCAATATAAATTTCGTTGTCAAAGGAAGACACTTTATTTTTAAGCACTAAATCATACGAAAGGGAAACATCTTTTTCTCGATTGCTCAAGTCAGAGTTTTCAATATTTTCAATGACATAATTTTTATCATCTTGCGTTAAAAAGCTCAATAAAACATCTTCTTTTTTATCATTCCCAATTGAATAATATCCATATAAAAAAGTGGCTCTGCTTTCACCCTTAAACGTTTTTTGAACGCTTCCTTTCAATTCTTCCTTATCAATCTTTAACTTTGAATGATAAATTTCTGTATTATCCGTAACGGTCGCTGAAGGAACTTTATCTAAAATAAAAGATTCTTTATCTTCAATCAAAACTGGTCGCCCTTGAATACGTTCGGCATATTCTCCAAACGAATTATACTTTTCTGTTCCGTCCAAGAAATACCGTTTTCCGTCTTTTAGCAACGTACAAATCATGTGATTGTCCACAGATAAATTTGGCGTAGAATAGTCATACGCAATTCGTTTTGTTCCAATCCAAGTAAGACGCGCGTCAAATCCAGCTTCAGTAAGCATTTGTTTTATGAGGTTTGCCATTCCTTTACAATCGCCGTATTTCTTTTTAAAAACATTCTGAGATTCATCAGGTTTAAAACCTGCAATTCCGTCTTCAAACGCGATATAGCGAATATTATCTTGCACCCAATAATAGATGTTTTTTATTTTTTCTTCGTCAGTTTTTACACTCTCGGTTAACTCTTTCACTTTTGCTTTTAGACTTTCTGGTTTTTCATCCATACTGTCTACCAATGATTTATACCAATTGTACAAATCTTTTGTTTCGTTAAAAAGGGGTTGTGTTTTCTTTCTAAATTCGAATGATTTAGGTAATATCAAAATATGCGGTCTGTAATGTGAAGGTCCTAAAATATTACTCTCTTTAGGATCTGCTGGCATATTTGTAATGGTAAATGTATGTTCGGTTGCTTTGAGTTTTTCGTTACGTTTGCTTTCTTTTGCAATTTCATAACCTTCAAAATTATACTCTTTAATCTCCAAGTTTAACCAATCGGGAACCACTAAAGTTACTTTTTTCTGAACTATTGGATGTTGTTCACTAAAGTAAATTGATGTAAAATACTTAATGTCATTATAGTTCTTAATCAACCTGTAGTCATACGAATAACCTTGCGTAGGAAAATCGACATTCATATATTTTACACGCGCATCATGATAAAACATTTCATCACTTTGATAAAACTCATCTTTCACGAAAAAATTGGCACTCTTTTTATTTCGGTAGAGGACCTGAAATTTTTCAATACTCGAAAAACTATCGTAAAAGATATATTTCTGAATATCTGATCGAGAGCTAATATTCATCAGTTTTTCAGAGAGACTTTGTTTTACGGTAACCGTTTGGTTTTTGTTATTGATTCCAAAATTGATGATTTCATTATAATCTAAAATAGCAACGTCGTCATCGTCATAGATTTCTTTTAACGTTTTTGCTTTTTGAATGTCTTCTTTTGTGGGATCAATTTTTCTTTGTGCGAGCAGTTGTGTACTGGTAAATAACAACAGGAGTAAACAGCAATACGAGTTGAGCTTCATTAATTTTTATCGGTTTTAATTAAGCTATAAAAATAGGCTTATTTTTTAAAATGTTAAAAAATACTTACGGATACGTTAAAAAAAATGTAGTGCTGCTGTTTTAAGTTCATTTTTATCTTCTACTTTTTGAATCAGATATTTATCAAAAATGATGAATTATTCAATTTTTTTTACTTGATCGCAATTAGTGCTGCTGCTATTCTTAGTTCAATGAAATGAATTAGCGTAGAGATCACTCAATTCATTATGTTAGAAACTATTTTCGTCACTTTTTAAGCGGTGTTTGTCACAATGTCTTGTATTTATTGAGTTTATTTCGGATGTTAAAATATTTTTGTTGTTTAGTAAACATTAAAATAACCTGAGTTCGACGTAAGAAATCGTCAATATAAACTGCCAAACGCAATAAAATTAGCATTTTGTCACTTCGAGCGCAGTCGAGAAGCTTAAAAAGTACTATCATTTTATTGAATCTCGACTGCGCTCGATTTGACATTGGAGTTAAATATTAGATAAACAGTATATTAAAAGATAAGTTATATCGAACTCGTTAAAATAATACTACACAATACTTCAATTTCACACTACCTTAAATTATAATTTGATGATTAAAAAATTACTAGTTGCCTTTTTTATACTTCCCACATTTATTTTTGCGCAATGGACACAAGTAGGTCAAAATATTGATGGAGAAAATAATATTGATCAATCAGGATTTTCAGTAAGCATGTCTTCTGATGGAAATATCATTGCTATTGGTGGTCCTTTAAATGACGATGGAGATACAAATGCCGGACATGTGAGAGTTTACCAAAATAACAATGGTACTTGGCAGCAACTTGGGCAAGATATTAATGGAGAAAATTGGGTGGATCAATTTGGATTTTCAGTAAGCTTGTCAGCAGATGGAAATACGCTTGCCATTGGAGCGCGGTTTCATGACACTAATTTTGGTGATAGTGGATACGTAAAAATTTATCAAAACAATGGTGGTAATTGGCTACAAGTAGGACAAGCGATTAGTGGAGAAGCAAATTCTGACGAATCAGGAAGTGCGGTGAGTTTATCTTCCAATGGAAACATTGTTGCCATTGGAGCACCAAGAAATGACGACGGTGGTTCCAATAGTGGTCATGTACGCGTATATGAAAATAATAGTGGTACATGGCAACAACTAGGACAAGATATTGACGGAATATCTTCTAATGATGCTGCGGGAACAGCGGTAAGTATTTCTGCAGATGGAAGTATTTTGGCAGTTGGCGCACCTTATGGAAATGCTAATAATACAGGATATGTACAGTTGTATCAAAATGTTGCTGGAAATTGGCAACAACTAGGTCAAAATATTGAAGGAACCACAAACGATAGTAGTTTTGGGATTTCGCTCAGCATATCAAATGATGGAAATACGATTGCAATAGGAAGTGCTTTCGATATTTATGTTGCTGCAAATTCTGGAAAAGTACGCGTATATGAAAACAATAGTGGCACTTGGCAACAGGTTGGACAAGATATCTCAAACAGTGTTACAAGTGTTATTTATACTAAAATTCCTGTGAGTTTGTCTGGTGATGGAAGTACGGTCGTTATTGGCGTTCCGCATGATGATGATTTGTATGATGATGATCGTGGAAATAGTTATGTAAAAGTCTATCGAAACACTACAGGAACTTGGCAACAAGTAGATCAAAATATCACAGAAGCAACTCTTCAAGACGGATTTGGAAGTTCTGTAAGTATATCAGATGATGGAAGAACTGTTGGAATTGGCGCACGTTATGGCGGAAATACAAAAGGTCAAACACGCATATTCTTTAATAGTAATACACTTCCGATTCAAGAAAATAGTATTGGAAACTATTATATGGCTCCCAATCCGAGTGCAGCAACAACGACGATTAATTTAGATCAAGAATTTCAAGAAGTTGCTGTTCAAGTTTATGACATTTTAGGAAAACAAGTCGTAAACGAAACGTATAAAAACACAAATCAAGTTAGATTAGAAGTTTCAACATATCCAAAAGGAATGTATTTGGTAAAAGTAATTTCGGACGGTATCGCTTTCACAACTAAGTTCCTAAAAGAATAGGCACATTCTTTATTTTATAAACATACAGATTCATCACTTTTTTATATAGTGTTTGTCACAATGCACTGTATTTGTGGTGTTTGATGACGTGGAGCAGCTATTTTTGTTTTTCACTTATATAGAAAAATCAATCAATGAAAAAACGAATACTACCAATTTTAATCGTCTTATTACCCTACTGTATTTTTGCGCAAATGTTTGTCCCTGATGATAATTTTGAACAAGCACTTATCGATTTAGGCTACGATTCTGGTCCGTTAGACAATTTTGTACCGTTTGCAAACATCAACAGTGTACAAACTTTAGATGTAAGTGCTAGAGGAATTACAGATTTGACAGGAATTCAAGGATTTTCGAGCTTACGCACATTAATTTGCAATAACAATTCATTAACTACTTTAGATTTAACATCAAATAATTCGCTCAGAGATGTTCGGTGTAACAATAATAATTTGACAAGCATAAATCTATTAGCATCGTCAACCCTCGAAATTTTGGATGTAGCAGTAAATCAACTGGCAAGCATTGATATTTCCAATAGTTCTGGTTTGAGAGCTATTTCTTTAGAAGCCAATAACTTGACTTCACTCAACACAAGTGGAAACCCAAATTTAACAGAATTACTCTGTTCGCTAAATCAATTGACAAGTATCAATGTTTCTTCAAATCCAAACTTGGTTTTTTTCAGATGTTCAGAAAATCAAATCAGTTTTATTGACATTGCAGGAAATCCTTTGTTGCGAGATTTTTGGTGCTACAATAATCAAATTGTTGCAATTAATACCACAGGAGTTGCCGGATTGGAGAGGATTGTCGCGTATGGAAATCAAATTAGTGCCCTTGTTTTAAATTCTAACACCGGATTGGAGGTTTTGTCGTTGGGTAATAATAATTTATCATCTATCAATCTAACTAATAATACGTTGTTGACAGAATTGTATTTGGAAAACAATCAATTAACTTCTATAAATGTGACTAATAGTAATTCATTGGAATCATTTTGGTGTAATGGCAATCAAATAAGTTCTATTAACACTTCAGGTTTAACTGCACTAAAAACCTATGTTGCTTATGGAAACCAATTAACTTCTACGAATGTCACTAGCAATATAGTATTAGAACTTTTGTCGTTGGGCGATAACAATTTATCATCTGTAAATATTAGTAACAATCCGCTGTTGAAAGAATTGTATTTGGAAACGAATCAACTCACGACCTTAGATGTAACTTCAAATTCTTTGTTAGAAAATTTGCAATGCCATAATAATCAAATCAATACTATAAATACAACTGGATTAACGGCTCTGACGGAGTATTTCGTATATGAAAATCAACTCACAACAATTGATATTAGCACAAACACAGCTTTAGAAACTTTTTCGGCATTCAACAATCAAATACAAGCATTAGATTTGACCAATAATACCAATCTGCAAATAGTTGGGCTTGGCGGAAATGACTATGCTGCAATTGATCTTAGTGGCAATTCACAACTAACTCAAATATATGTGAATGATTGTCCTAATTTGGAATCATTAGATGTTAAAAACGGTGCAAACGTAACAATTACGAATTTTTTAGCAACGGATAATCCAAATCTTACCTGCATAAAGGTTGATGATGCAGCGAATAGTACTGCGAATTGGATAGGAGTAGACGCAGCAGTAGTTTTCAATGAAACAAGTTGCGATTATATTGAGCTTGGCGCGAAAGTACGCTTGCAAGGTGCAAGTTTAAATCCAAATACAGGAGAAGAAACGCTCATGCGTGATGATTTACGCATTGGCGGACTTATTTCTACAATTTCTCCATATGGTGATGGCGCGATGATAAGTGAATTGGTACGAACCAACGATAATGCAGGAAACTCAATGGTTGATTGGGTTTGGGTGGAATTGCGAGATAAGAATGATCAAACAAATATCATTGCAGCAAAATCGGGAATTTTACAACGCGATGGTGACATTGTTGCTACCACTGATGATTTCATAACGCCGTTAATCTTTAATGCGCTTCCTGTTGGAGACTATCATATTGTGATAAAACATCGAAATCATTTGGGAATCATGACAGCGAATTCGGTACGACTAAAACAAGCGACGACCACAGTTGATTTTACAAATACATCCAGTCAAATAACCTATGGAAGCAATGCGCAAACTACCGCCGGAATGCCAACAAATATGATAGGAATGTGGGCAGGAAATGCAAATGGCGACAGCATTATACAATATTCTGGAACCGATCCTGATGTACCAAATATATTATCAATTGTATTAAATGATGTTGGTAATTTCCTAAACTTTCCAACTTACATACTCAATGGTTACAATGCCAATGATGTTAATATGGACGGAAATACACAATACTCAGGAACCAATCCGGATACACCACTAATTTTACAAAACGTATTGGCACATCCTGGGAATTTTTTAAACTTTAGTACCTATCAAATTCAAGAACAATTACCTGAAAATGATTAAGAAAAATTAAAGCGGTTATAACAGCGTCATTTTTAAAAAAGTGACGCTTTTTATATCATAAATTCATCACTAAAGTTTCATTACTTCATCACTTTTAAAAAGAATTACAAACGTAGTTGTGAACTTATATCTTCTAAAAAATCAAAATAAAACCAATAAATAAAAGGTTTTGTGACGAACACCTCAATAATAGTGACGAACAGGATTGTACTAATTTTATTATATTTTAAATAATAGTATTTTTGTTCAAAACACTAACATTGAAATCCTACCAATATCTTTTTATCCTATTTTTAGTTGTACAAATAGGAAACGCACAAGAACACATTTACAAACATTTTGGTGTAGATGATGGTTTGCCGAGTTCGCAAGTATACGATATCTATCAAGGAAAAAATGGATACGTTTGGTTTGCTACCGATAAAGGATTATCGCGATACAACGGATACGAATTTGAAAACTATACCACAAAAGACGGTTTGCCCGACAATGTAATTTTAGACTTCTTTCCACAAAAAAATGGACAAATTTGGTGTTACGGATATCAAAATCAAAAAATATTCTACTTCAATGAAAACTTTGATGGCTTCAAGGAATTTCAACACAATGATCAACTAAAACAATTTTTTAAATCAGAAAGTATTGTAAAAAGTCTAGTAATTGATGAAAATAAATCAATCTATCTCGGCGGATACAACATAGATGGTTCTATAGAAATTACGCAAAATGGAAAAGCAACCAATTACTTCAATAAAAGCGAAGTATCTACCAAAGAATCAAAACTTATAAAAAGACTTATTTCTGTAAATATGGAGAAAAAGTTATTCTTTATGCGACATCATTCTTATAAAGCTTCAAAGAATATCCTAAACTTAATCGAACTAGATGCTTTTAGCTCGCGCATCAAATTCGATATTCTAAATAAGGAACAATTCATCACCATAAATGATGGTAAATTATATATTTTTTCTGAAAAAAATAAAAGCAAAACATTAAACATTAACCATTCGCCAATAGGCATTAAACGTATTGATGACACGCATTTCTTCATTGGATATTATAACAATGGTGCTGAAATTATGCATGTGTCAGGAAAAGTCATCAAGCGATTTTTACCTGAAAAATCAGTGACAAACTTCTTTATTGATGCCGAAGGAAGTTATTGGTTTAGTACGTTGCACCAAGGTGTTTTTCATATAAAAAATCCAAGCATCAGTGTATTCACAAAAGAACACGTGCATTCGCTCACAAAAGATGCTAGAAATACATTGTATGCAGGTGCTAACAACGGAAATATTTTAAAAATTACTAAACAGACAATAGACACCATATACAAGGCTAAAAATATGCACAGATCTATCGTAGAATATGAT
Source organism: uncultured Kordia sp. (assembly GCA_964351775.1). Classification (GTDB taxonomy): domain Bacteria; phylum Bacteroidota; class Bacteroidia; order Flavobacteriales; family Flavobacteriaceae; genus Kordia. The sequence goes on from CAYGPQ010000017.1 coordinate 41,109, forward strand.
ATCATCAATGACAACCTTTACAGTTATTGCGATCGCAAATTTGTCAATCATGCATTTCCCGATAGAAAATACCAAAGTTTTGTTCGAAAAATACCTGAAAATGTAGCAAATCCACTACTAAAAACACATACCAACTCATTTGTAATTGTCAAAAATGATACGCTAGAAAAATTTGATGTAAATGAAAAACTACAAGATGTTTGTATGTTTAACAATACCGTTTTAATTGGAACTTCAAACGGACTATTTATATACAAAGACGATATCGTAAAAAGAGATACATCCTTTGATTTTTTAAAACTTCGAATTAATGACATTGATGTAAATAGCCAAAATAATACAGCCTACATGGCAACATACGGCGCTGGTGTTGTGGTCTATGGGAAACAGAAATACACAATAAATGAAGCCAATGGACTCACCAGTAATATTGTTACAGAAGTCTCTGTAGAGAATGATAGCATTGTTTGGGCATGTACAAATGCAGGACTCAACAGAATTTCATTTCAATCAGATGGTACCTACAAAATTACAACGATTACAAAAGATGATGGTTTGGCAAGTAATGACATCGATGATATAGAAATCATAAATGACACAATTTGGGTAGCCACAAAAGAAGGTTTGTGTTTTTTCAAAAAAGAAATGTTAGCAGAAAAAACGACTTCAAAAATACTTTCGCTCAAACTAAAAGAAGTAAAAGTCAACTCCAAAAAAATAACGGATGCAACTGCAAACCTTCCATACGATCAAAATAATATCAGCTTTTCGGTACAAGCCATATCACAAAAAAATACTAAAAACATCAATTATTTATACAGGTTAAAAGAAGTTGATACCAATTGGACATCTACAAAAGCACGAAACATTCGCTTTCCATCCTTATCACCCAGAAACTATACATTTCAATTAAAAGCGAGTGTCTTAAACAATCAAAGCACTCATATTATTTCATACAGATTCAAAATAGTTCCTCCATTTTGGAAAACAGGCTGGTTTTATGCATTGTGCATGCTCGTATTAGCCGGAATTGTATATCTATTCTTCAAAATTCGTGTACTTAGTTATAACAAAGATATCATTCGAGAACTCATTCGTTTGGCGATAAAACGCTTAAATCGCAAAGAAAAATTCATTCACTTTCGGTCAAATGGGGAAGATTTTAAAATTCCTACGTATGAAATTCTATATGTCAAATCGCAAGGAAACTATTTGGATATTATTACAGAAAAAAGAACCTACACCATTCGTTGTAAAATTGGCGATTTCATAGCAACTACGCCTGATGTGTTAGAATATTTACGAGTACATCGTTCGTATATCATTCGGATAGATCAAGTAGCAAGCAAGGGAAAAACTTGGGTTGTCATCAAAGATCAAAAAATACCCGTAGGAGAAACGTATTTGAGTGAATTGGAAAAAATTCAATTTTAAATGTGTGTGAGTTTATTAGTTTATGTTAGAAAAACTAAGAACAAATCAACAAAAAACAAACTACAACGCATCCGTACACGTAACTTTTACCTTATACTGTTCTAAATCTTTCATATAATTTTCGGGAGTAAAATCTTCATGGTCAAACTCGTCCGTACGTTTGCGCTTCATTTCCATACGCTTCAAGGCTTTTAAAAACCGTTTGATGGCGGTTAAATCATCTAAAATCAAACCGTCAACTTCCAAACTATTTCCATCATCGTCACGGGCAACCATGGTAAAATACGATGAATTACAATGTTTTACCACGCCTGTTTGAATATTTTCCGCTTCCACACGAATTCCAACCACCATCGAAGTTCGCCCAACATAATTTATAGAAGCGCGCATCGTTACCAATTCGCCAATCTCTATCGGATTCAAAAAATCGACAGTATCTACAGAAGCCGTCACACAATACGCTCTTGAATGTTTAGAAGCACAGGCAAACGCAATCTGATCCAGTAAGGAAAGAATATAACCTCCATGAATTTTTCCGCTAAAATTGGAATGTGATGGCAACATCAATTCGGAAATCGTAATTCGGGATTCGTTTGCAGATTTGTATCGGATGCTCATAATGCTTGATTTTGCTGCTAAAAATAATCAATCATTTTCACTTCCGTGAGATGTAACTTGCTAAAAAATGATTTCTTTTTGAGAATGCAGATCTCAATTTCAAACGAATACTAAACAACAACCGACGAATACTAAAACACCACACATGCTAACACAGTTTCATAGGATATTTGAATCAGTAAGAACAAAAACAATCAAAATTCCAACACTATGAAACATATCTGTATCATCATTATTGCGCTCATTTCCAGCTTTGGATTTGCACAAAAAACCGAAAGTCCGTATTTAGAAGTCCTCACGCCAAATGCAGTAATTCCTCTGAAATCAACAAATGTTGATGTAAAAATTTCAGGAAATATTGCACACATTCACATTGCACAAACCTATCAAAACAAAGGAAGTATTCCGATAGAAGCAAAGTACATCTTTCCACTATCGACACAAGCCGCTGTGCATAAAATGCAAATGACGATTGGCGACAGAACCATCAACGCAAAAATATTTGAAAAGCAAGAAGCCCAACGTGTCTATGATAAAGCGATCAAAGAAGGAAAACGCGCTGCTAAACTCGATCAACAACGACCAAATGTGTTTCAAATGAACGTTGGAAACATCCTGCAAAATGATGAAGTTACGATTGATATTTATTACACAGAATTATTAGTACCAACAACAGGAACGTATGAATTTGTATTTCCAACAGTTGTCGGACCACGATTTACTGGCGAAAACACGTCTGGTGAAAAAACATTCAATCAACCGTATACAAAAAAAGGAGTGGCTGATACGTTCAATTTTGATCTAAACGTTCAAATCAACTCCGGAATTCCGATTGCAGATGTTTCATCAAATACGCACAAAATTAAAGTACACTATCCAAACACACGTATTGCGGAAATCGCGCTAAGCAAAGAAACTGAAAACCCATCCAATCGTGATTTTATTTTAAAATACAATATGCGTGGCAACGAAATTCAAACCGGATTGTTATTATATGAAGACAAAGGCGAACAATTTTTTGCTTATATGATGGAACCACCAAAAGCATCTACAAACGTAAAAACCACCACAAAAGAATATTTGTTTATCGTAGATGTTTCGGGTTCTATGAACGGTTATCCGATGGAAGTTTCTAAAAAATTATTACGCAACTTATTAGTCAATTTGCCAGAAACAGATCATTACAACATTCTATTATTTGCAGGCGGTTCGGTTGTTTTGTCCGACAAACCATTGGCATGTACTAAAGAAAATATTCAAAAAGGAATCTATTTCTTATCTAACGAACGCGGCGGTGGCGGAACACAATTGCTAAATGCACTTAAAAGAGCCTACGAATTACCACGAATGGACGCAACAAGCGCACGATCAATGGTGGTAATTACTGATGGATATGTAAGTGTAGAGCGAGAAGCTTTCCAAATGATTGAAGAAAACTTAGGACAAGCCAACGTATTTACCTTCGGAATTGGATCAAGCGTGAACCGATATTTGTTAGAAGGCATGGCAAAAGTAAGCAGCAGCGAATCGTTTATAGCCACAAAAATGAACGAAGCCAATGCAGTTGCCGAAAAGTTTAGAAACTACATAAAATCGCCTTTATTGACGCAAATTCAGATCAAAGCAGACGGTTTTGATGTCTATGATGTCACGCCGAGTAGCATTCCAGATGTATTTGCATCGCGTCCCATCTTAATCTTTGGAAAGTACAGAGGCGAAGCCAAAGGAACCTTAACCATTACGGGACAAAGTGGAAATGGCGTTTTTCAAAAAGAATTCAAAGTTGCCGATGGTATGCTGAGTAAAGACAACGAAGCACTTAAATATTTATGGGCACGTAAAAAAATAGAACGCTTGGACGATTACAAAAAACGCTTTAACGACAATACCAAACAGCAAGTCATCGAACTTGGATTGAAGTACAATTTAGTCACACAATACACTTCTTTTGTGGCGGTTGACAATGAAGTTGTAAATAACAACGGAAATCGAAATGTGGTAAAACAACCATTGCCAATGCCTAAAAACGTAAACAATAGCGCGGTTGGCGCGGAAGCTTCTGTAAAAGGAAAAACTTTTATGAAGAAGAAAAAAAGTAGTGTAAAAAGTGCTACTGAAAAGGCAACGACTTGGTTTCGAGAAAACTACACAGAAATCATTGAAAAATACTTAAAAAAATACGATGGAGTTCGTTTAGAAATATCTGAAAAGGGAGACATCTTAAAAGTAGAAATTTTAATCAACGGAACTTGGATTACCAATGAAGTCGTATTGGAACAACTTAATTTAATTAGGGCGAAAGAAATCTTTACGTTGGGTCAAAAAGTAACGATTACATTTAAAAATTAGTCAAATGAAAAAGGAATGTATCATATTGCTATTGTGTTTTTCGGTTTCCGCTTTCGCGGGAACAGAAACAACGCAACTTGAAGCGGGAAAACCACAACCATTAGTTTTTATTGCAGGATTTGATGAAGATGATAATACGTATTACACCAATGCGAAAATGTATTTTGATAACGAGAACTATCAAGTAGTTGAAAATGTGTTTAGTTTGGCAGCAATTCTTGATTGGTTGCGATTGCATTACGATTCCAAATTATATGGCGATATTCATATTGTGAGTCACAGCAATCCGTGGCGCGGTTTATCGATGAAAACGAGTGAAATTGGCGAGCGTATTACCGTGGCAAATCTAGCGGAAGCTTTACAAAGCAACGAAATTGTTCCGTTAGCGGAAAACTTCTTGCCGAAAGGCTTAAAAATCATCTTTCATTCCTGCGGATTGGGTAAAAATAAAATGCTTTTAGCAAGCTTAAAAAAAGCATTTTCACACGATAAAACCATTCAAATGTACGCATCTGAATATTTTAATGTATTTGGTGGAAAATATGCCGAGCATTATTTAGCGAAGACTTATTACGGCTATTATCCAACGGCGTATTCTCCTGGACCAAAAGCCTTGGCGAGTGAATTCAGACAGCGCTATCCAACTGTAAAAGCTGATTGGGAAACTGTTTTAAAAACGCGCGTAGAACAATTACCGGGCGAATTGTACACCTATCGATTTAATATTCCAGTGGAATGGGAATTTGAATTTGAAGAAGCTTCGGACATTCCAAAATTTACGTCAAAACAACAAATCATGGATTGGATTTTAGAAAATGAGGAGTTGGCAAACGCAATCAAGGAGTTCAACATTCCAATAGAAAAATTTAGATGGTTGACAAAAGTTCGCGGCAACACATTATTTATCAAAGGAAAAACAACTGTTTTGTGTGTCATGCAGCCTGTGATGAAATCGAATTCTATCAAAGAATATTCACCGATGAATATTTGTGGAATTAGTTATACGAAAGTATAAAAATAATGGCTATTATTTGAAGCACAGTGAATTCTATAAACCTATTTCTTATAGACTTTCACGGTGCTTTTTTCGTTTTTAAAATAGTATTTTCACCAATCTTCAACGAATTCTAGATAACTCTTAACGAATACTAAAGCTACCTAAATTCTTCGTGAGTTTCGTCGCATATTTGAACTATAAATCAAGTATAACACTTAAAACAAATAATTATGAAACGTACAACATTTACAACTTTAGGTTTAGCAGCAATGACATTTATAGCTTGCAACACAGAAACAAAAAAAGAAGTAACTCCAGCAGTTCAAGAAGCATCAATTACCGAAAAAGTAGCGGTAGAAACCACGACTCAGTTTGAAGAAAAGTCCATGGAAGATTGTATTTCGTATTCAAAAATAGTGAATGATATTAAGTTACTAGAAGCTGCGGAATTGCAACGAGAAAATGATAGCATAGCAGCAGCAGAATTATCACTAAAAGAAGCATTAGCAAAAGCGGTAGCTGCACAGAAAAAAAGAGAATCTACGCCAGAAGCATTGGCAAAAAGAGCGCAAGAAGCTGAACTTTGGTTTGAAACAAACTACGCAAGTGCAATGAAAACTTATAACGCACAGTATGAAGGTTTGCGAATCAAATTGACAACTGCAGGAACCATATACGAAGTAGCTATGTTGGTAAATGGCGAATGGAAAGAAGATCAACAATTAATGAAGCACTTAGGAAAAGTAAAAGTAACGAAAGATTTAGCACCAGGAAAAGCAGTGGCAATTACCGTAAAGAATGCGTAATATGAATCGCTTGCCCAATGAACGGCAACGTTACAAAAACACCTTATCAAGTTTGGAGATAAGGTGTTTTTTTTTACACTGAGCGGAGTCGAAGTGTTAGATTTCTTAGATTGATTAGATTGTTGGAGAAGTTGCCCGTGTGTTGCTGTACTTCCGCAAACTCAGCATTCTGTTTAAAATTGAGATGACTCATACGTTCTTCATATTTGTGAATTTGGATTTTAAATTTAGAAAGATAAATAGTAAGGATATACCATTTCATATACCCTTACTATTAATGAATGGAACTGAAATTTAATTATTTAACAATTAACTTTTTTGTTATTATAATATCTTGTTTTTCAATTCTTAAAAAGTAAACACCTTTTGCATAGTTACTAAGGTTTAGAGTTTCTAAATTTGTAGTTGCATTTTTAGAAAAAATAACTTTACCTGTAATATCTAAAACAACTAAGCTAGCTTGAGCCATTGTACCTAAGTTTACATTAAATATTCCTTTAGATGGATTTGGATAAACAGAAACCTCTGTTGTGTTTACAGGAACAAATGCATTTGGTTCATCAGCTACTGCTCTATTTAAACCATTAAAGACATTAACAAAGCTTTGGTTAAAACCAGATTGACCACATTGATTACTAAATTCTATAATATAAAAATAAGTACCGTCTGTAATATTTGTTGGTGGCGTCCAAATACATACTGGATTTGAAGTTACACAACCCGATGATTCAAATACTGGAATTCCCCATCGATCCACAACTTCTATATGATAATAATCTGCTCCTTGCGGACTAAAACAAAGTGTATCATTGATACCATCACCGTTTGCGGTAATTACATTAGGTAAACTTGTAGGCATGGAGAAGGCAGTATTAGATTTGTTCCATGATAATGTTGCAACTGCTTCTAAAGGATGACAGTAATTTTTCAACTTTACTTTAACCTTATAGTTTTCACATTGCGATACACAACCCGATAAACAGTTTGTTATATCAAAATGATAGGTACTTAAATTTGGATCATCGCACGCTAGAATTGTTTGAGAACAAATTAATGCTGTTTCGACTTCATTCCAAGTTTCAATGACTAGATATTCATAACTAGCCGGAAGCGTTACATCGAATTCATAATCAAAATCTGTATCTATAATATTCGAAATACTGATAACTGGAGCAACTGGTGTAGGTGCCGACCAAGTAATGACTTCTTCTACAGGATTGAAACACGGATTGGACGCTGTAATTGTTATTTCTACATCTTCACACATATCAAAAAGACATGAGTTTAAATCTAACAGTACATCATTTACATTTACAGTATCACAACCTGAAACTTGTGTATCTGTATATAAAACCGTTCCACTTCCTGCGCTTACTGCTGTTACGGAATATGTATTGGCATTGTTAATATCCAAATCGATATCTAGATTATTTACACCAGAAGTAACATTATTTACCGTTATTGATGGTGCTGCGTCAAAATAACTCATTGTAAATGGAAATGCTTGACTCGCTCCGCAGATAGTCCAAATAACTAGTTTAGCATCCACACAACCTGAACCAGCAGGCGGCGTAAAGTCTGTAATTCTAGACCAAGGATTTGAAAAATACTCTATTGGTGACCAACTATAGAATACGCCAGGTTGAGAAGGAATATTTTCTCCTAAGCTTATTGCGCTGCTACAAGCAGTTGTTGATGATGGAACAAATGCTTCAATAGGTGGACACGGATCTTCTACACAGGTTCCAATTTGCGTTTCAAAGTAACTTCCAGGTTCTACAATAAATCCAGGTTCTAAATTTATAGTTGGTGCTCTATAAATAACTTTTGCGGTGCTTTTTACAATAACGGGTTCGTTTTCTTCCCATGTATATGGACTTACAAAAGCGCCTGCATTAATTTCTACATTGGCTTGTTCTATTTTATGCATATTATGATACTGCCAATCTTGAATATATTTAATGTCTTCACACTTTTCTCCTTCAGCAAGGAATACATCATCATAATGCATTGCTACTTTTTGATTATAGTCGTCTTTATTCCTTTCATGATTGAATTGTAGTACAAGATACTTCATGTCCTCATAATCATTATCACTGTCTGTTGGAACAGTAAAGTAGTATTCAATGTTCTGCCATTCACAATCGGGATTGAAATAAAAATCACCCGCTACCCACTTTTTATGTGGTTGAACTCTTAAACCTTCATCTTTTGTTGAAAAAACTAATTGAAAACTTCCAGCTCCTCTTGCAGATCTAACTTTAACTCGAAATTTATACGATTGCCCTTTAATTAATTTGTAGCTATTTTTTAATTCAACCATAACACTTTCCGTATTTAATCCATGGGCTAAATAAAATGAATCTTCTGGGTCAATACAATCTGGTGCTCCCGTATCATAGGCGTAGCCTGCAATCCAATCTGGAGAACACCGTCTAACAAATGGATTTTCAAGTTGACCTGATGGTGCATCTGATGTTGCAACATACCATGATGTCATCTCAGATTCAAATCGATCTCTTCCAACGGAACAATCTTGATCTGCGGTATAATAATCTCTAGGGTCTAAGCCTCCGTTATAGTTTGAAGTGTTTTCATCAAAATGACCATTTGGAATCAGGTTTTCTTGAGCAAAAACAAAACTCGAAAAAGTAATCAAATAGAGATTTAAAATTATATTTTTTCTCATTATTTATTATTTAGTTTTTCGATCTGTTGTGTTAACTTTTTTATTTGCTTTTGTTGCTCAATAACATACAATGTGAGTTCTTCAATTTTTTCTAATAGTTTGGCATCCATTTTAGCTACATCAATTCCTTCTTTTGCAACTTCTTCAGCACTTGGTACATTTGGCAAATGACCATTTTTTTCGATATGTGCTTCAACTTCTTCAAGCGATAATAAATTGTAGTCATCTTCAAAAACATAGTCTGACCAATCACTAGAGCTGCGCAAGGTTACTTTTACTTTTTCTGTCATAATGCCATCTGCAACGTATAATTTAAAGTTACCGCTATACGTTCCTGCTGCATTTGGATCTAGTCCAATACTCACTTTTCCTGTATCGGTTAAAAACATGTAATAATTACCAAAATTATTACTTCCATCAGGTTTCCAGAAATTAAGTCCTTTTACAGCCGCATATTCATTATATTCAATTCCCCATTGTCCAAGAGGTTCTCCACCTGTAGCACCAAATAATAGGGAAGCATTTTGACCATCTAATAGTGCAAAACCTCTAACATTTAAGTCTACTGCATTAGGATTGTTGTCCGTAATAACCATACGTTTGTTATTTAGTATAGGATCATTCCAGTTAATACCTACACCAACATTTCCATTTGGTCTTACCACAAATTGACTAAAATATTCGCCTTTATTTCTTCCTGCTCTCCTTAAATGGAATAAGGATTGAATGGTACTCGCATCAGAAAAACTAAGTGGACTTGTGAGTCTAATACCAGATTGAATAGGCAAATTAGCCGATAAATAAGCATCGAGCTTTGCTGTTGGAATTGCAGTACCCAATCCTGTGTTACCAGCGGATGGGTATGTGTTAATTTGAGCAGAGAGACTACTTAAAGTCAATAATAATAAGGCAGTGAGATAGATTGTTTTTTTAATCATAATTTTTATTGTTAATATTTTTGCCTACTCTTTTCGCTTTTCGGCTTACTCGTTTAGATCAATTGATTTATGAACTAATTTTTTTTATCGTTCGTAAAAACACAGGGTGTACTCTCCATTTTTTTCATTGTTATTAGATAAAAACTGTCGGGTTGAAATATGTAATTTGGATGATGTATGCACTTTGTATGTATTTTGAATTGTGCCATGAAGCAAGCTGACTTCAAAAATATTATCACAAATAACACGTAGAATTGTTAAAGAAAAAAGAGAAGTTACTGATGCTTTATAAAATATCACACACAAAACATGAGGTGATTTGTGTGTTTTGTTTGGAATTTATATTGCTAAAATTAAATCTAACAATGAGATTATTACCAAGCGATTTAGCGTCGTAAACTAAGATACATTTACGATTTGAAGCAACAAATAAAAGCCCTTCAATCATTAAAATTGAAGGGCTTTTCAAATAAATTATAAGAATAAAGAGCCTAACGAACAGCTTACAGAAGTCGTCTCGGTTCTTCGTCTTGATCTAATGATAAAGTTTCATCCGCATCATTTTCTGCACGTTTGATAATGGCATCAGGAAGTGATTTTTTAGCTTTCGCGCCCATTTTCTTAATCTTTTCAATGCTTGAGATAATATTTCCTCGACCTTCAAACAGTTTGTTCATGGCAGCTGAATAGTCCGATTTAGTGGAATCAATCTTTTTGCCAATTCCGATGAGGTCGGTCATAAAACCTTCAAATTTATCGTATAATGACCCGGCTTGTCGTGCAATTTCAATGGCGTTTCGTTGTTGCTTTTCGTTGTTCCACATGGTGTCAATGGTACGTAATGTAGCCAATAAAGTAGTGGGAGTTACTATGACAATATTTTGCTCAAATGCTTTGTTATATAAGGAGTTATCTTCATTTATAGCAATCGCGAAAGCGGGTTCAATAGGAATAAACATTAGTACAAAATCGGGACTTTCTATTTCGTACAAATCTTCGTATTTCTTCGCAGAAAGTTGGTCTATATGACGTTTGATAGATATTAAATGTTCTTTTAAATGAAGTGCTCTATCTTCTTCTTCACTGTTGACTAAGCGCTCATACGCTGTTAGTGAAACTTTGGAATCAATGACCATTTTTTTGTTATTTGGCAAATTGATAATCACATCAGGTAGTGATCGCGAACCATCTTCATGTGAGAAATTCTGTTGTACAATATATTCACGATCTTTTTCTAAACCACTTTTTTCCAAGACGCGTTCTAAGACCAATTCGCCCCAATTTCCTTGCATTTTACTATCACCTTTCAAGGCTTTCGTAAGGTTGATGGCTTCCTGACTGATTTGAATATTGGCTTTACTAAGTTCGGATAGTTTTTCGCGCAACGCAGAATGAATACTGATATTTTCCTTTTGAC
>CAYGPQ010000018.1:0-52092 GCA_964351775.1 uncultured Kordia sp.
GAGATAAGTAGGTCATTTTTCGCATTTATTAACCTTTTTTCAAATAAATCAATTTTTTTATTTAATTCGAAAATTCTAGTTTCATAATCTACTTTAATTATTTTTAATATGTTTTGAAAGAACTGAGAAGCATCCTTTGGAAGTAGATTTGTGAATGTCCAAATTAAGGTATCAAGTTTAAAAAGTTTAGCTAAATCTTCATGTTCAAAACTGATAAAGTCTTCAATTTTATCGGTATCAAATCTTATGTCTTCGGCATTGAACTTTTTTTGGTTCAATTCAATTTTTTTCTTCTGTTTGTGTTCAGGTAAAAAATTATTCAAATCATAGGTAAACTCAACGTTTTCGTGATAGAAATAATTCATATCAACATTGTACTCTTTTGCAAAATTTATCAGTGCAATGTGTGTGACGTGATTTTTTTTATTTTTAACTCTTGAGATAAGTCCCGCGCTTTCGGGATATATTAATAAATTTATTCCACGATAACTATCAGGTTTTATTCCAGCTTCTTTAGAATCTTTCACAACTTGATCTATGGCTTTAATGAATAGCTCATCAATTTTATTAATTTCATTTTTTTTAACGTTTGTACTTTTCATATCTAATAGGTTTATTTTCAATTATTTACTGAAAACATTAGGGTTTAGGGTAATCTTTATTAACAAATTTTTAGGTTATTTGTAACAAGTTTTATTTCATTTATACATATATTTGGTCATGTATGCTGTCAAATATATCAAATTTTGCTATAATATTTGGTATAATTTTAGTCTTTTTTATACAAAACTTTGTTAAAGTTTAAGTTAAAGTTTGGTGTGTTTTTTGATAAAATTTGATTTGCATTCATTAAGATTGACATTAAAACCCTTTATATATGTACAATTCACAAGACTATAAGTCGTTAAAAAGACGAATGTTAGAACTATTCGACAACCCAACCACCGTTGTTGCAGATCGCTCTGGGCGTTCACATCCAACTGTTACCAAATTTTTTAAAGAGATTGCCATAAGAAACAAATCTTGGCTATCTATTTACGAAGCTTGCTTGGAACTTGTAGAAGAACAAGAATCCAAACTAAAGAAGCTTTATGAAAAATCAAACAAGCTGATTAATAATAATGATGCAGCTAACAGTTAAGAACAATAGACTATGAAAAGATCCATTGTTCAAAAAGATATCGAAGTCGTTAGGACTCATATCGAAAGTATCCAGCATGAAATTGAGATGTTAAAAAAACACTCTAGTCCAAACCTACGTCGCAGACAGCAGAAACTGATGCGCCGAAATTGTTCAAATGATGAACATCATTCATTTTTCAACGGTTTTTAAACGATTAGATCAATTTGTAAAAATTCACAATTCAAATAGCGATACACTTTCCAATCATTTGCGGCAACCAATGGTCGCGACTGCAAAAGAAATTATTAAAATTTATGCTGTATCACTTCTAAAGACTAATAAAATAGAGCCTTTAGATTTAGATAATATTCCTCCTTTAGAAACAAATAGTGCTCAATTAGCAATGATGACTAACGTTTGTGCTAGGACGATCAGAAGGCACATTAGGCGCTTATTAGAAGCGAATGTTCTTACTGAAAAAGTATTCAAAGGTAGAAAAGCAAATTACGAGCTTCGGTTTAATTTGGATATTCTGTTAATAAACAGTGAAAAACCTGTGTATAAGACGGAAATCGCAGTTCCTAATCAAGAAAATGAAAGTACTGAGAATCAGTTTTTTAAAACTTCTATACGGACAAGTTGTCCACAACCTAACTCTAGTAACAATAGTTACATTAATAATGTAATAATAGCAGTTCATAAAAAATTAAAATGGAGTTCGCTATCGCTCACGTCGCCTAATTTTTCAAGCAACGATTCTGGTAACAAATTTTCAAGATACGTAGAGGAGGAAGGCGCAAAACAAATTAATGAGCCAGGTACCCATGGCACACCAGGCGCGCGAAAAAATATTCCTAAAGATGCTAAATTTATCGAAAACGAAAACTCAAATTCGTACGATTTCCAAAATAATGATGTAGAGGAGGAAGGACAAAGTAAAGAAGTCAGAAAACAAGCAAAAGACATAGTTTCAATGCCTGAGACTTCTTGCTTTTCCTCCCTCAATCTCTATGTTGATTCGTTATGGAAACTTTCAAAAACTACAATTTACAAAAACACTTTTCTTACTGAAAATCAGGAGTTAATAGCTAAAGAGTTATTGCGACTTTGGTATGAACCCGTAGCGGAACACAAATTAGAGAAGGTACATACTATTTATGTTGAGCGTATCGAATTAGTATGTAAATATCTAGCGAAAGATTCCGAAAATAGATTCGTTCAATTACCACATCAATATTTTGATCCGACCAATAAATATGGCTTTACAGGGACAAAGGCTTGGTATGAAACTCAAATGAGAAGTAAGCAAAAAACAAGGTTAAAATTAATTCTTCACGCTCAAATTCGACGTTTTATTGATAATGAAAATAAACATACTGCCAAACAAGCACCACGTTTACAGCTGTTTAGGGAATGTGAAAAGCGAATTTTAAATCTAAATACCCCTGAATTGACCAGCCAATTCTATGCTTCAATTTCAAATAAAACATCGTTCAACTATTCACAATATAATACTTGATAAAATGAAAAAAAAATCAAATAATGTACTAGATACATTCAGTCAAAAAGTAAAAGATGCAGTCACAGACTTATCAGTAGATATCTTTGGATATCAAAAAGTGATAACGAAAAATATCATTTCAAATACAGCGTACATTTCAACTAAAATCAAAATTCCTAAAGAGCGACTTTTTTTAAAAATCTTTCAAAAAGATCATATTATTAAGGCTTTTTTATTTAATCAATCTAAAGCAATACAAGTCATACCTATTAATGAACTAGCCTATTTTTTTGTCGATAGAGAAACGGCTGAGTTGTCTAGGATTCAAAACAAAATTGCATTTAGCATCAAAAAGTATTTAAGTGACTTTTCAGCAGAAAATAATATAGATACAGACAGTATTGATATTTGGATTCATGTTAAAGATGAAAAAGTAACGATCCAAGCTTTCCAAAAAGATCAATTTATAAAGGAAATTCCAATGGGTTCATTAATTAAATTCTTCAGGTAATGAGCATATCAAAAGGTTGGAAATTAAAGTTAGATTCAGAAACCAAAATGATTGTTTGGTTTGCTGATGGGAATGTTAGAACCATGTATTCTATTGATTGGAATTACAAGTTTTCAATGACAAAAAAACGAGAAATCGGACTCGCTAGATTCTATAAGAAAATTGAAGATTATGGCGAAAAAGCCACAACGGTAGAAATTTATGAAATGAGTACCGGAATGCGTATTGCAAAATTCTATAAAGCAGTAGAAATTGAAATCAATCAAAAAGAATCGTTATGAAAAAAGTTATCCAATTAAAAGAAAAATTAGGCGGTAATTCAAAATTCAATACTAAATACGATTTGAGCGATGATGATAAAATACATTTATTGTATGTGTCTCCAAAATTCAATGCTACGGGTTATTACAGGATGATAGCGCAAGCTTTGGAATTAAACAATACCAAAACTCATAAAAGTATCATTACAAACATAGATAGCAATGACTTTAATAATTCATTAAATGACTTTACAACGGTGTTGGATGAGCGTTTACTGGTGTGGGCTGATTACATCATATTCCCTCCCATTTTCACGGACATTACCTATCTACTCAAAGCGATTCAAGCTTTTAATCCGCTTATTCAAATTGTATTCAATGTCGACCAAAACTATTTTGCGCTTAATGAAATGAGTGTTGGAAAACGAAAACTATCCCAAACAGATTTATTATATCTGGAGAACAATTTAGCGTCTGCGGATCTTCTGCTCGTAGCGAATTTGAAATTTAAAAATTTTCTGCATCGTTTTATCAATATACGCCATCCCAGTGCAGATGTAGTAACTCAATTTATTCCAAATCTGATCTCTAAAATTGGATATGAAAGTATGCCGAAAATTATAAAAAATGACACAACGCTATTCCGTGCTGGCTTAATTAAACCAACGTTTGAGGATTTGAGTTTTATTAAGGAATTATATAAAAAGATGCCCGAAAAATTAAAAGAAAAAATTCAATTGGTTTGTGTAGGGAGTTCTGTTACTATTGAATTTATTGAAAAGCTTGACCTACAAAATGATATTGAGTTTCATAAAACAGTCAATTTTAAAGATTTCTTTTTGAAGTTAAATGAATTGAAGCTTGATTCAGCTTTATTCCTTGCAAAAGATTCAACGTATAATAAACATCATAGTAGTTATTTGTTTTTGGAATTATCAGCTTTTGGCATTCCAACGATCGCATCGATTTACCATTCTGCAAGCAAGAACATAACAGATGGAATGAATGGACTCATAGCAGCGATAGAACCTGAATGGATAAAAGCACTTGATCTCTTTGTTAATGTGAAAGGAATTAAAGAAGAAATTGGAAGTATGGCGATAAAGAATGTATGGAAGCACCATAGTTTTTCAAAAAAACAAATTCAGAATATTAGTGAAGAAATATTCTTTTAAATACCAATGATTTGATTGTACCGGTAAGTAACAATTTAAAATTGACCCAGTCTATTACTTGAAACCTGACCCATGAAGAATACTAAAAATACAATTAAATTAAAGAAATAACTATATGTATTAGCTCAAAGATAGATCGAGGTGCTTGTAATAGGCGAAGATGAAAATTAGTAAATCAACTCAATAGCATTCGATTAAAACTAACTTCATGTTTTAATGATTTTGAAGATTATTTTATTGTAGATAGAAAAAAGTTGACAAGAAAATTAAACGATCAACGAATAAGATGTGATTATTTTTTGTTTTTGAATATGTCGAGCAATTCTAAACCGTTTTTAAAATTTTCTTTTATTTCGTCCATATCAATAACAGAACCCATTGAAGCCATGTTAAGAACGTAAAGCTTCATTGATTGCCTTAATACATCTTCTAATAGAGGAATTGCGCTACTATTAGGATTTTCAGTCTTTACAATTTTTAAGGCTTTTACGATAGAGTTTATATTGTCCTGCATTGAAGTAATTTTTAGTTTAATGTAAAATATAATACTTTAAAGAAATATTTTACAGATTTTAAAATATAGTAAAACTAAAAAACATTGGCGATTGGGTAAAAAGTAGTATATAGTTGCTATGTTTTATTATGTTCTATACTTGTTTATGCAGTTGATATTTTAAGAGATACAGGCGTAACTATTTTTAATATCATTATTGAGTTAAATAAAAATGATGAATAAAAAACCTAAATACGAAAAGCCTATACAGGTAGACATGAGTTTTGATGAAATGATGCAAAGGCTATCAAAAGTAGACAAAACTGAAGTCGGCTACAAGATTAAAAAGTCAGTAAATAAGAAAAAAAAATCTACTGTAATTCCTCTGGAAAATCGTCGTCTAACATGCTATAATAATCCTCTTTATCACAAATGATAATATGATCTAAAATTCTTATTCCAAGTAATTCGCCGCCTTTCATTAACCTATGTGTTAGCCTTATATCAGCTTCGCTAGGCTTCATGCTTCCGCTTGGATGGTTGTGACAAAGGACAATTTTTTCGCATTTCTTAGCCGCTGCTAGATTAAATACATCAATAGGAGATACCTTAACTGTATTTGATTTTCCTATTGCTATTAGTTCTATATACTCAATATCATTATTGTTATTTAATCCAATAACCCAAAAATATTCCTTTTTACGGTGTAGTCTGTTTTGCCTTAACAGTATCTTACGCATTATGCGTGCTATGTCTTCTCCGTTTGCGATGTTTATATCTTCGTCTTTAGGTAAGCGTACGTTCATTGTGATTGGTCTTTTTTCAAAGATAGCAATTTAATGAAAATACTTACTGATTTTATAATTTAGTAGCGGTATCGTTTGGTAATTTAGGTAAAACAAAAATGTAGTTACTAGAATTAATAATCAAAAAACCAAAACCAATGACTCCATTTATCAAAAAGAATATACACTTCTATCAAATAATTCTAATACTCATTAGCACATAAAACGATTCATAAAATAACACGTCAAGAATGAAATCATTTTTTCATAATAAGTTATACTAGAAAGCACTTCCCCGAATATGAGTGCTACATTCAAGACGTGTTTAGCAAGGTTACCGCTTTCGCGGGAACATGCTGTTTAGGGCAAGGCGGTTAAGAGTAAAAGGTGAAGTACGCCGCCTTGCTATCTAATCAAAAACAATGAAATAATTAATGAGAGTCCTTTCAAAGAAGGAAGAAACAAAGATTCCAGTTTTCAAGGGAAATAAATATGGATGCAAAGAAATTTGAATTTTTAAAAGGATTTGTAGTTGGTTTTTGTACGGCGACAGCATTAGTATTTATAATTGTTGGAATTCTATATTTCGTATACATAAGGTAAACAACGATGTTGCAAATTTCAACAAAAGGGGAATGTTCCTGATTAAAAAAGGGGATTTTCCTGTTGTTCTATTTAATCAAATGAAAAAATAAAACATAGTTTTGGGGCATGTAAAAAAGGAACTCCCTCATGAAATAGATGAGATTACTCATTTTAAAATATGGATTACTCATTCTGAATTGACTGTATTTATTAAAATCGGTTTCTTTGAATAAAAGAAAATTTTAACAAAAGTATAATACTGCAACAACAGAACAGTAACTAAAATTTAACGTTTAAACTTAATAAATTTTAATATTTTTGTAAGCGTTTAAAATAAATATCAAGCATTATAAATGGAAATATATAAGAAATCACATCGTTTTTTACTCAAAATTCAACGCTTATTTACAAAACACGACGCTTATACAATATTTTTGCTTTGTAAAGAATAAGTAATTTACTTTGTTCAACTAAAGCGAATCCCCACACTCGCCCCTAAAAATAAAACGCTTAGAAATATTGCATGATTATCACCGAAAATAGAGAAAAAAATAAGCAGAAGGTTATATCTAATAACAGACGCATCTGCATTGGAAGCAAACATAAAGGAGACTACGTAACTATAAGCGATATTCTGTATGTAGAAGCCAATGAAAATTATTCATGGTTACACCTCAACAAGGAAAAAAACTCCTCAGTTATAAACCCATAAAATATTACGAAGACACGCTAGTACGCAATGGTTTTTTTCGTAGCCATCGCTCCTATCTAGTAAATCTTTCTTTTATAAAAGCGTATGATAAAAAATATCGTTTGATCTATCTTAAAAACGGGACAGTTCTTTCTGTGAGTTTTCGAAGAAATCACGATTTTTCAAAGCAAATAGACGCGTATTATCAGTCACAAACAACTTAAAAAATAGAATAACAATTAAATATATAATTAAACAAAACCGTATTTTTATGAAAAACAGTATCGCATGTATGTGTTTGCTACTAAGCTTCAGCTTTTTACAAGCACAACAAAGTTCTCCTAACGGTCAAGACGAAATTGCCTTGCCAACTATTATTCCACCTGCACCAACGGTAGCCAATCTCATGAGGTTTGAGGAAGTCTCTGTAGACTTATACTCTGGACAACCAAGTATAGGTATTCCACTTGGAAATATCACTATATCAGACATGTTAAATTATCCAATTGGAATACAGTATAATACGCAAGGAGTTCGTATAGATGAGCGCTCAGGGTGGCTTGGAACAGGGTTTTCCATGGCTACTGGTGGTGTGATCTCACGAACGGTTCGCGGTCTTCCTGATGAAAATAACTCACAAGCCTTAGGCAGAGGTGTTTTTCATAATCAATATTCATATTTTGACATTCTATCACAACAGCAACAAGAAGAGTTTTTATGGAGAACCACTAATGGACTTGATAAGTATGACTCTCAGTATGATTTATACCAATATAATTTCTTCGGAAGAAGTGGACGTTTTATCGTAAAGAATATTCAAGGACAGCTTACTCCTGTAATTATTGGAGAAGATACCAACGATATTATTACTATTTATCATAATGCTGTTTTTGAAATCACAAAATTTGAAGTTCAAGATACCAATGGATATATTTACACGTTTGAAGAAACTAGTTTTAATGTAATCTATAATAATACTGTTACCACAAGTCAATTTGGAACTTCATCATCAGGATCAACCACTATGGGAGATGGGGCTATTAATGCATGGCATTTAAAAGATGTTAGAACACCTAATAACATCGTGCTTTGTAGCTTTACCTATCAAGATGTTCAGGAGAATTATCATACACCTGTATCAACTACAAGAAATCAACTTTTAGGAAATCCTAATTTTGGTAATGCAACAGTTCGTGAACTTAATAAAGGAATGTTATTACCTAAAGAAATTTCTTCTTCACAGCATATAATAAGCATACAAAAATATGTAGATGAAGTAACCATGCGTGATGGCACAAAAATTAAATACAATTTAGATGCTAATGGGCATCCTGAATTTTTAGCTAATACGGTAAATGCGAATATTGATTCAGGAGGGAAACTAAGTAATATTCAAATTTTTCAGCCTAACGGAGATTTGCACAAACGAATTAATTTTAATTACACAACATCCGCTAACAATCGTTTGTTTTTAACAGGAATAACGGAAGTGTATGGCTCAGAGACACTACAATATGCACTTGCTTACAACAACTTGAATGAGCTACCAGGTTTTGGGAGTGATTTGAAAGATACTTGGGGTTATTATAATGGCGATTATAATATAAATACAAGCTACAGTATTATCTCTAAAGGACGATCTGTTAATCCTCTTAAAATTAATACGGGAGCCTTAACATCAATTACCTATCCATTAGGTGGAAAAAAAGAGTTTACATTTCAAAGCAATGATTTTAGCTATCAAGGAATGTATGATTATGATTACACCAAGATTCCAGATAATAGACAAGTATATAATCGATATGGAAGCTTATATATTCAACAAGGTCAGCAAACTTCTAATAATAAATTATTGTTATACATTGATGATGCACAAAGGGTGCAAATAGGCAAAAGCAACATCCTTACACAAAGTTGTACTGACCTAAGTAAGCATGTGCTTTCCCTTTCAAAAGTAGAGCCCATACAAGGAGTTACAGTGACACCTCCTTCAAATGGAAGTTATTTTGGAAGCGGAATTTCAGACTTTGATTATGTATCTAATAATTTTGGATATACGTTTAATCTTAATACTATAACAGATTACTCATCAGTAGCATCAGGGTGGTATTTTGTAGAACTCAGAACTCCGCAAGATGAGATTTCGCCATGTGATTTTTCACAAACAGGAGTAGAGATTACAATTGATCTTAAATATACAGAATATAATTTAGTTACTAAAGTAATGAAAGGTGGCGGGCTTCGTATTAAGGAAGTGGTTTTTAGTGATGGTGATATCCAAGCAAGCAAGACGATATATAATTATAGGGACAACCATCTCATAGAAGATTTAGGACAACCTTCTATAAATGATTATATCTCTAGTGGATCCTATGAGGCTAATTTAAACAAGAGAACTTACTACAAAGGTAAAATGCATCCTTTTATAAGTGGATATAATTGTTTCCCGTCTGACAAAACTGTTTATAGAGATCCTTACCTTGTTGAATACCAAGTCACTCGTGATATGAATGAAGTATTAACACCAACCACTAAAGGAAATTATGTGGGATACAAAAAAGTTTATGTTAAGTACGAAAAGCCCGGAGAAGGAGTAATTCCTACCATATCGTCTGGAACTGGAGGCGAATTATTTACTTTCAAATCGCCAAGAGATATAGCGATTTTAACTTCAGACAATACGGACTATCCATTTTTACCTGTTGAAAATAAAGACTATAAACGTGGGGTTTTAGAAAAAAAGGAAGTTTTTGATAATACCCAAAAGCTTCTTATTGAAGAGGTCTATGATTATACAGACGTTTCAAGTATAGCAGAAACCTCTCATACGATGTATGAACTTCAAAATACAGACTGTCCATGGGATCAGTTTTATAATTCATTTTATAACTACAGTCAGGGCAACGTTGAGAATCCTGCTGAAATATGTGGTAATGTAACAGTAATGAATGAGCCAAGTGTAGGAACATGTCATACTCAAAACGTTGATCCTAATGTCGGTGTAAGTACGGATATCCGTGATGTAGAATTTAAGTACATCAAAGGAGTTTTATTACCAAGTGAGACCATAATAAAAGAATATTTTTATGATGATAATGGAACTTCATCACAAACAGTTACCACCACTAAAACATTGTACAATACCAAAAACAGAGTCAAAGAAAAAACAACTGAATTTCTCGAAGGCGGAATCACAACGATATACAAAGAAGAAATTCGTTATCCGTATGACTATCAATCTTCTGAATATACAACTGCTGAACAAACGGTTTTAAATGAAATGGTAGCAGAAAATATCATTGAGTCTCCAGTTCAAAATAAGCAGTATAAAAACGGAACGCTCATATATGATACACAACGTATATTTGAAGAGTTTCATCCAAGTGTATTCAAAGTCTCTGAAATTAAAAGTGCTAAAGCCAATACGCTAAAACAATCAAGAGTAAAATTCCACAGCTATACTAATTTAGGACAACCCTTGGAGTTATCACAAACCGACGGGACACGCATTAGTTATCTTTGGGGTTATAACAATATGTATCCAATTGCAAAATTAGAAAATGCTTCGTATGCGAATATGACAAGTAATCAAATTACTGCAATAACCAATGCATATATAGCTTCTAATGCAGATATGGATGCTACAACAGAAGAAATACTACAAACGGCTTTAGAAGATCTAAGAGTTAAGTTTCCAAATGCAATGGTAACCACCCTTACTTATGATCCAATAATTGGAGTCACTCGAACCAATGATCCACGAGGATACACCAGTTACTTTGAATATGATGCGTTTCATAGACTTAAGCAAGTAAAAGATGCAGATAAAAACATATTAAGTGCCAATGAATATTTTTATAAGAATGCGAATAGTTCGTTAGATAATTATGTGAAATCCATAATATATACTCAAGCTACGCAAGATGGTTTAAATATAGCCAATTGGAATAAGGTAGAAAGCATTAATTATGCTGACGGACTTGGAAGAGCCAAACAAGCTATTGGAATTCGTCAAGGAGGTACTGGAGAAGATATTGTGACAGCTTTTGACTATGATGATTTAGGTAGACAAACCAAAGAGTTTTTACCGTATGCTACAACAAGTCTTAACGGAAGTATTCATAACAATATTTTTGTAGATCAAGCTGCTTTTTACAATACACCTAAATATGAAAATACGACCAATCCATACAGTGAAAGTTCATTAGAAAAATCTCCATTAGCTAGAGTTTTAGAACAAGGTGCACCTGGACTCGCATGGCAGTTAAATGCAGAATCAGATAGTGACCATACTATAAAAATGGTGTATCAAACTAATACGTATAATGGAACTTACATCGATCAAGGATTTGATAACGTAAAACGCTTTAGTGTAAGTTATGGCGTCAATGGATTCACCAATGTAACCTTGCAAGAAAGTGGATATTATCAAGAAGGAGAATTGTACAAGTCTATTGTCAAAGATGAAAACTGGCAACCGAATCAAACGTATGTAAAAGATCATACAATCGAAGAATTTAAAGATAAACTAGGACGTGTTGTTTTAAAAAGAACTTTCAATGAAGATGTACGCCATGATACGCACTATGTCTATGATGATTATGGAAACTTAACCCATGTACTTCCTCCTTTAGTGGATCTTTCAAATGGTGTTTCTGCCAGTGAGCTTGCCGATCTATGTTATCAATACAAATATGATCATAGAAACAGGCTTATTGAAAAGAAACTTCCTGCTAAAGAGGTAGAATACATCGTTTATGATAAATTAGATCGTCCTGTACTAACACAAGACCCTAATTTACGTGAAGATGATAAGTGGCTTTTTACTAAATATGATGTGTTTGGAAGAGTTACTTATACTGGAATTGTGATCAATTCAGGTGATCGAGTTGCATTACAAGCGATACTAGATAACACCAATACGCACGAATCCAAAACAGCTACAGCAACAACCATAGGAAATACGTCTGTGTACTATACAAATGGTAACTATCCAAATGATGCTTCTGTAATTGTACTTACCGTAAATTATTATGATGATTACAACTGGGATACTCAGAACTCACTAGAGGCAGATTATAATGTAACTCTTTTGGGGATTGAGGAAAATACTAGTGGAACGATCCTAACAAAAACAGCACCTACTTCATGGACAAACGCTGGATTTTTAACCAATGGAACTATTCAAGGAGATGGATACCTTCAATATACCATCACACAAACCGATAAACGTGCAATGGTTGGACTTTCTCCTGTATCTTCTGCTGATATTGATGACCATAGTTCTATAAAATATAAAATTTACACAGGTTATAGCACTGACAATCGTATAGCGGTATATAAAAATGGTATTCTTCAATCATCTCCAGCGACATACTGCCAAGTTGGAGATACGTTTAAAGTAGAACGTGTTGGAACTCAAATTTTATTCAAAAAGAACAATGAAATATTCTATAGTGTGAGTGCTGATTACTCAGGTTCTTTAGTTGGAAGTGGTGTATTAATAGATAACGGAACAGCTTTAGAAAATGTACATATAGGTTATGCGGTATATGGGCAAGCTTTTACAGCCAATGCGAAAGGATTACCAACAGGAAGCAAAGTACGAACTATTGGGACGAATCATTGGACAACCTCTGAATCTTATTACGATGAAAAAGCACGCATGATTTTTGGAACTAGTAAAAACGAATATTTAGATACCCAAGATGCAGTAAGTACCCTATTAGACTTTACAGGAAAGCCTTTAGAAACTAGAACCACGCACATTCGTGCAAGTGGCAGTCCAATTGTGACAGTTGATAACTATGTCTATGATGAAAATGCTCGACTATTATATCAAACCAAACAAATCAACGGAGGAAGCAAAGAACTCATTACAAGAAATCACTATGATGCTTTAGGACAACTAGAAATGAAGCAAGTTGGTGGAGCTTTACCAAGCATCAGTACCTATTCAAATTTAGTGAATGTTGGTGTTAATGGGAACATAATTTCCAAAACAGGAATTAATCCTACATGGGATGCTTCATTAACAACTGACACAACTATTATTGGTGATGGATACCTAAACTATGAAATTTCACAAAGTAACAAACCAATTATGGTGGGACTTTCTGAAACGGTGGGTAATAGCAGTTATTCAAGTATGAATTATGCGATTTATACGACCTCTTGGGGAACTCTAAGAATTTACGAAGGCGGAATCAATAAAGGAGAAATTACAACGTATTTTGCAGGTGACAAACTTGCCATAGAGCGTAGAGGAAGCAAAATATATTACCTGAAAAATGGAGAAATATTCTATGTGTCAGGTGTGCCAGATGCAGGAAACCCACTTTTAGGAGATATTTCTATTTATACCACAGGAGCACAAATCAAAGACTTAGTACTGGTCGATTTAGAAAAGGAACTGCAAGAAGTAGACTTTACATACAATGTAAGAGGTTGGCTTAAAGGTATCAACAATATAAACGATCAGGCAGATGACTTGTTTAGCTTTGCGTTAAAATACAATGACATTGCTGATCAATCTAAGCAGGTATTCAACGGAAATATCAGTAGTACACTTTGGAAAACCAAAGGACAAGATGGATCGCTAAAAAACTATGTATATGAATACGATGCACTCAATAGAATTACCAGTGCAACCGATAATACGGCGAATTACAATCTTGATTTAGTAGCGTATGATCTCAATGGAAACATTACTGATTTAATCCGAAAAGGGCATAAAAACGCTAGTGCAACAGAATTTGGTACTATGGATATTCTATCCTACAAGTACAACGGTAATCAGCTATTGAATGTAACCGATGACAGTAATGTGAGTTTTGGGTTTAACGATGGAAACATACATTCAAGTATTGATCCTACTGATGTAAACAATGATTATGACTATGATGACAATGGAAACATGATTAGTGATAAAAATAAAGGCATTGCTACCATTAGTTACAATTATTTAAACTTACCAGCCCAAATAACTTTTGATAATGGAAGTACAATTTCGTACATTTACGATGCAACAGGAATAAAGCTTGAAAAAATAGTAAATGATAGTAGTTTATCTAGTGGTCAAAATACGTACTACGCAGGAAACTATGTTTACAACAAATCAAGTGGGCAATCTCCTGTAAAGCTTACGTTCTTTAACAGTGAAGAAGGCTATATAGAACCACAATTTGATCCAGGGAAACCAGGAAAGATCATTGGATACAACTATACGTATCAATATAAAGATCATTTAGGGAATATTAGACTTTCGTATGAAGATATGAATGATGATGGAGTTATCAGTCCTGAAACAGAAATCAAAGAAGAAAATCATTATTATCCTTTTGGTTTGAAACATACAGGGTATAACAACCAAATCTCAGGACGTGACCATAATTATGGATATAATGGAATTGAAGAAAGTAATGAATTAGGAAATAACATGCTTGAAATGGATTTACGTCAGTACGATCCTGCTATTGCACGTTGGATAGTACAAGATCCTGTAACGCATCATAATTTTTCTCCATATCAAGCCTTTGACAACAATCCAGTATTTTGGGCTGATCCAAGTGGAGCTGATTCACAAACAGATCAATACGGAAGAAGTCGTTATGATAAAAATGGTTTATATGTGCGACCTGCTGACAGAGGTGAGAAAGATTATAGTTATTCAAAAGAAAATAATCATAACGTTGTAAACAAAAAAACACTGAGGAAGTATACAACAGAGACATCAATAGATTATGAATTTCATGGAAATGTAGGAAGTGATGAAAATATAATTTATCAGCATCTAATTAAAGAAACTACAGTTCAAACAGTCTATGAGTATAGTAAAGATGGTAAAATGATTGATGTTAGTACAATAACAATGACTAACTATCTCTTTATGAGATCAACTAAAGACCCAGAAACTGGCGGAGCACTTGTTACACAGGATTCTCGACTAGTAGTTTCTGAATTAATAGAAGATACTTATATGGCAGGAAAATCATCAGCTTTCAGTCTCGGAGATCCAGTGACAGCTGGTTTTATTAGACAAAAGGGTTATACTGAAAAGATGGCACATAATAATTCTATTGTGTGGAATTATGGTGCAGGACTAATATACAATTTAAAAGAATATGGTTATGACTTTAATCCTTATAATAATAAGGCAACCATAGAAGATCTGAATGCCTCAATAGCAACAGTATCAAGTGGAGCTGCTGTTTTGTTTTCATTCGCTACAAGTGCTCCTGGACCTGTAAAAGTAGGAGTTTCGGCTGGAGCATTCTTGGGTAATGCATACAGAATCTATGGAAATCATACAGGAAGAGTACATAATCTTGACAGGTATTCAAAAAGTTTTATTCAATCTAACTAAATTATAATTCAATGAAGAAAATAATTAATAATTATAAAAGGCTTTTCATAATCATAATTATTATGGAATTCACCTCTTTTTATTTTGTGAATAATAAAAGTATTTTCTCCTATGAAATTTTCTTTTATTTTTCAAGCACCTTACTATTATTGTTAACTATAATTAATTTTTTCTTCCTAAGAAATAACACAAAAATTTTAGGATCACCAACTAGATTAAACATCTTTAGTAAATCTATTTTTTTATATAAACTAGAGATGCTAATAATATCTTTCACATTTGTTATGATATTATTTAATGAGAAAGAAATATTTTCACATTTACCAACGTTAATTTTTAATTTATTATTTATTTTATTAGGAGTATCTCTTTTTCAAATAAAAATTAAAAATAATATTGGGTAAATTGTATGTCCGCAAAAAGCCGTGCTATCTCTACGACTATTTTAAAATAACGTGTTCCATTTAAGGAACAGGTATTGAAAATGAAATAGTTATGGGATTTTATCAGAATTAAAAATTTGAAGTAAGAAGTAATGTTGTTTATTCAATGTTACTTTTTACTTTTATTTGAGGTTTTGATTTTACAGACACATTTTACAAGCATTATTCTTGTTTTGCTGTCTTCTATAACTTTTATGTTCTTTGAAATCTTGAGAATACTTTGAAAAATCAATAAGAACTCCATTAAACGTTTCTTCGGGTGTATTTCCATCAAGACTCATTTGTGGTCGTATTTCATTATATGTAGAAATGGATTGTTCAAGGATTTTATGAAGCTGATTTGAATTAGCAATTTCATGTGGATAAAGAAATTGATGTTTAATTACTTTGTTAAGAGCTTCAATCATGGAATTGGAAAATACAACATCTTTTTGAGCAATAATATGTTCAATAGGAACATCAGGACTGTTGATGAAACTAGAGACTGTTACATTTACATTTTCACTTCCGCCATCGGTTAAGAATTGTAGTTTGTCAGGCTTGTGCATTTTACAAGCATTATCCAGTAATTCTTTAATCGCATTAGAAGAAGAGCTTTTGCAGATTTTGTAACCGATAATATATTTAGAAAAATGGTCAATCAAAAAATGTATGTAATGTTTGACATGATCTTTTGTTTTAAAAATGGTTACGTCAGCACACCAAAGTTCATTTGGTTTAGACGTTTTTATCGCGTTGTAATCATCAGATTTTCGTTTTCGTGGTCTATTCTTAAATCCTAGTAATTGACAGTATTTATAAAAAGTAGAAATACAAGATTTGAGTTTTTCATCACGAATAGCTTTAAGATATATAGAAGCTTTTGACCAGTATTTATAATTGTCATTATTTATGTACTCTTCTATAGTTTCTACTTCAGAAACTAAGAGTTGATTAGAAAATCGTTTGACACACCATTTGAAATATGAAGCATTACATGTATGAATGACGATAGATTTGTAATTTTCAAAAGTAGTTCTTGAAATGTTGAATATTTTAAGTGCATCATTAATTTGAATACTATCTTTTACACTATCAATAGTGTTTACGATAAGTTCTTTGCTGTTTTTAATAAGTGACTTGATTCCTTTTACTTTGGCAACAATTTCATGGAAAGTGTCACAGAGTTTAAAATAGCTTTCATTTATTTTCTTAATTTTAGAAGATTGATTGATACGTTTTATAAGTTCGATTTCTTCTCTGATAATATTATTAATTTCACAAAGGGAATACTTATCATCGTTTTCATGTTTCCACCGAGAAATATTGGAACGAGGAATGGATGCAATTTGCTCAGACGTTAAAACATCATTTAAAACATTGTGTCGAGCAAGATGTTTTACGGCAGTATCCCAACTTTTACGAGAAGAAGTAATCTCCATTTTTACAAGCAAAAGTATAGGTATCCTTAATAAGTAGCTTTTCTACTTTGGAATTATTACAAAAGAATCTGATTTTTCGGATAAACAAATGTATAAACGTCGATAAAAATGTATAAGCGTTCAAAATAAAAGCATTGAAATCATTATATTAGCACGTTATATGTCCCCATATTAAAATTCAATAAAAACATCTAACTATTGATAAGAAAACAACGTAGATGAAGTTAAAAAAACATCCATTTGTAGTGCATAAACTCAAAGCATTCAACTTACAAGAAATCCTCATTGTACTGGCAATTATAGGAATTTTACTCTTGTTAGCACTTCCTAATTTAATGCCCTACATTGCCAAAACAAAATCGATGGAAGCGCAATTTCAACTCAAGGCGATTCATAGTATGCAAACGCAATATAGATACCTATATTCACGCTATTCAAATGATTTTAACGAAATAGATTTCGATGCGCCTATTACCACAGATAAAGGCGGCAATGCTCGCTACCGATATGAAATCACAGGCGCAGAAGGCGCAACCTTCAAAGCACGTGCGGAAGCTATTGAAGATTTTGATGGCGACGGCATTTTTAACGTTTGGGAAATAGACGAAAAAGGCAATCCCAAAGAAATTGTAAAAGATTGATCGTTCTGCTAAAAATCATACTAATCCTATCGCTTGTGAGCATATTTTATCAAGATATCAAAGAGAGAAACGTATATTGGTTTCTATTTCTACTCGTAGCTAGTTGTGCAGGATATTTATACTATATAAGCACTTTCTTTGAACTATTTTGGAGAACTTCTGTAATCAATCTAGGGATTGTAGGCATTATATTTTTAGTCTTGACCGCCTACACAAAACTCAAACTAAAAGTAGCACTGAGCGACACTTTTGGTCTGGGAGATGCGCTTTTATTTATAGGATTATGTGTTGCATTTCCAGTAGCAGCGTTTATCATATTCTTTGTATTCTCATTATTATTTTCATTGCTGATACATTTTCTATTCAAACAAAAACAACAAGAAACATCTGTTCCATTAGCAGGATATATGAGTTTATTTTTTATCGGAATCTATCTTTTACATTGGGCAGGATTCATCCCTAATTTATACAGCATCTAATCATGGAAGTACAGGACTACAACATCGATGTTTCGCTGCAACAACTCATTGATGCTTCTCAAGCTTATCACTATCGCATCATTCCTGTGGAATCTAAAAACGGTACAATCTCTTTCAAATCTGAAGCTACCAATGAATCCTTAAAAAAAGAACTCTCTATCGTTTTCAATCAAGGAATTGAACTCATTTCTGAAACGGCTGAAAACATTGACAAATACTTGGCAACCAACTTTCGTAAAACTGCCAATAGCAAAGCAGAAGCATTACATTATACAGAAGATTTCTTAGAGAAAATCATCAATGCCGCAAAAGACATTGGAAGTAGTGATATTCACTTTGAACCCTATGAACATTCATGTAGAATTCGCTTTCGCTTGGATGGAAAACTAAAAGAACAATATGTCATTCCATCAGCGGAATATCCTGTGATTATCAATAAAATAAAAATAAAAGCACAACTTGATATCTCTGAAAAACGTTTGCCACAAGACGGACGTATCACGATTAACAATGCACAAGGCGAATTTGACATTCGTGTATCTTCTTTGCCAACCTTGCATGGAGAAAAAATAGTATTGAGAATTCTGAGCAAAGATGCCAATCATATCAATTTGGCTGAACTAGGTTTTTCAGATGATGAATTATACACCTATAAAGAAATTATCAAAAAACCCAATGGAATCATTTTGATTTCGGGTCCGACAGGTTCAGGAAAAACCACAACGCTCTACGCAACACTAAAATTGTTGAATGATTCAGAAACAAATATTCTCACCATCGAAGACCCGATTGAATATACTTTGGAAGGTATCAATCAAGTGCAACTCAAAGAAAACATTGGACTCGATTTTGCAAGCACGCTTCGTACCTTTCTACGTCAAGACCCTGATGTGATTATGGTGGGAGAAATCAGAGATGCAAAAACAGCAAACATGGCAATTCGTGCCGCACTGACAGGACATTTGGTATTATCCACGATTCATACCAATTCGGCTTGGGCAACGATTTCACGACTCATAGACATGGATATTCCACCATTTCTAATTGCAAGCACACTCAATATGAGTGTGGCGCAACGACTCGTTCGCAAACTCTGTAATCAGTGTAAAAAAGAAGAAGCAATTGAAAACGCAATCTTACCAAAAGATTTTATAATGCCTAAAGACATTCAAACACATCATGTTGCTGTGGGTTGTAATGCCTGTTACCAAACTGGGTATTTAGGTAGAAAAGCGATCTATGAAATCATTCCGATTGGAACACAGCTTATCAACCACATCAAACAAAACGAAACTGAAATTTCTGACTATTTAGCAGAAAAAAATATACACACCCTAAAAGACAATGCTGTTACGCTCATCGGAAATGGAACAACCTCTATTGATGAAGTGTACGCATTACTTTCAAACTAAAAAACAATGAAGAAAATTATTCTTATCATACTCTTTTGCTTTGTACAGTTCGCAGTTTTTGGACAGGAACAGCAGCGTATTGAAGCCATTAAAACTCAGATAGAAGCCTTGGCAGTTGATAATGTGGGGCTTGCCGAAAATGTAAAAACTGATATTAGTGTGACCAATGTTTCACTCAGTAGTTTCTTGTTAGCAGTGGCAGATATTCATAAATTAAATTTTAATATCTCATCAGAATTAAACAAAATCTCGGTGGCGACAAACTTTCCAAATGTAACCGTAGCAGATTTATTGGTTTTTCTTTGTAAAGAATATGAACTTACCATTGAATTTACAGGGAATATCTTATCGATAAAAAAATACATCAAACCGATTGAAAAGATTGCAGTTAAAGAAATTCCAATTCAGTTTGACATCAAAACAGAACGGATTAGTCTGGACATAAAATCAGACAGTTTGTATACAGTATTTAAAAAAATCATGAATACAACAGGAAAGAATCTAGTGTTTTCTCCAGGATTAGAAAATCGACTCTTAACATTTTACATCAAAGACACTCCGTTTGATGATGCAATGGAAAAACTAGCGTTTGCCAATACGTTGTACATGGAAAAAACGAGCAATGGTTTTTATATGTTTGAAGATGATTCGCAAGCAGTTGCCACTGGAAGTCAATCTGGCACAACAGCGCAACCACAAGCACGACGACGAAAATCAAATTTTAATTTCAAAATACTAGATGCCAAGCGTAAAATTGTAGAAGTAGATTTTACCAACACACCGATAGATGCGGTCGTACATGATATTGCGAATGCGCTAGATTTGGATATATTTACCGCGACACCACTTACGGACGCTGGAGTGGCAACTGTAAAATCCAAAAGAATTGCTTTTGATGATTTATTAACGACGATGTTCGAGAGCAATCAACAACAAACAATTGCAACAAATTCAGGTTCAGGTAGATCAAATACTAGTGGAAGGGCGAATCAAACCAATCAAGCAGCGAACACAAACGTATCTTTCTTTACCTTTAAGAAAGATCGAAATAGCTATATATTTGGAACTGCCAATCAACTCAGTCTTCGTGAAATAGCGATCATTCCACTCATGCACCGCTCTATTGAATTATTAACAGATTCCAATGCAGGAAACAATACACGCGCAAGATCAAGTAGCGTTGGACAAAATTCAGGATTTGGAAGTGGCAATCAATTTGATTCTTTTTCAGGCGGAAGTAGTTCCAACCGAAGTACACTCAATGCAACAGGACAAGGAAATCAAGGAAATGGTTTAGGAAATACAAATAATACAAAAGCGGAAGCATTAATCAATATCTTACCTTATGATTTAATTGCTGATTTACAAATAGAAGCGGATTATGAGCTTAATAGCTTCTATGTCAGTGGACCGAGTTCTAGCGTGGCACGTTTTCGGAATTTTATTGAAAAAATAGACAAACCAGTTCCTGTAATTCTTATTGAAGTGATGCTCATTGACGTGAGCAAATTATCAGTGGTTGAAACAGGAATCAGTTGGGGAATCGCGGATGAAGCCACCCGAACAAGCGGAAGTATTTTTCCAAATACAAATTTAACGCTTGGCGCGAATACGATCAATCGTGTGATTGGCGGATTTGATGGTTTTGGTTCGTTTAATCTTGGAAAAGTAGTGCCTGAATTCTTTGCAAACATTTCAGCAATGGAACAGGATGGCGATATTAAAATTCGTTCCACGCCCAAAATATCAACGCTCAACGGACATCGAGCAACCTTATCCAATGGCACAACGTCGTATTATGCAGTAACACAACGAAACATTTATGGAACAGACAATCCGCAAACCTCTGAAATTACCAATTACTATCCAATTGATGCAGAACTTGGTATCTCTATCAAACCGATTGTTTCTGGTGATGGACAAGTAACATTAGATATTTTTGTTATCCAATCTACATTTGGAAATCGAATTAGTGATGATGCACCGCCAGATATCAGTTCAAGAGAATTTAGATCAATCATTAGAATGCGCGATCAAGATATTGCTGTTTTAGGAGGCATCGAAGCAAAAGAAAAAAGAGACGAAGGAAATGGTGTGCCGTTTTTAGCTAGAATTCCAGTCATAAAATGGTTCTTTAGCAAACGGAAACGACAAGATTCCAAAGCAAAACTAACCGTACTTATAAAACCAACGGTTATTTACTAATGTTTGAAAAATTACGCACATATTCAGTATTTGGGAACACCTATTGTGGCATAGAACACACAAGCAAGCATACTGTTGAAGCAATTCTACTGCAAAAGCAACAAAACGAATTGGTCATTAGTGATACGTTTCATACTAAAACCATTGAAGACATTGCGGAGCAATTGCCAAAAAAACAACATGTTTTTCTCATTGTGAACAATGATGAAGTACTTAGTAGGTTTATAGAAAGTACTGAAAGCGAAAGCAATCGCTTGTTATTTACTGCGTTTCCAAACCTAACCATTAATGAATTCTATTATGAAATTAGCTCCAACGGGAACTTTCATAACATTTCTATATGTAGAAAATCCATTGTAGACAAACTCATTGAAACCTACCAAAAGCATCAAATTACCATTATTGGTTTTTCACTTGGAAACACCATCACAGCAGTTGTGAATGATTTCATTGATGAGCCAAATTATTACACCTCAAATGCGCTGCTGACCAAAGAAAATGAAGTAATTACAGGAGTTCAGCTTGTAGCTGATGTGCCAAAACAATCATATCGCATTAATGGTTTGGATGTTGAAAACACGAATTTATTAACCTTTTCAGGTGCTTTATCCTATATCCTAAAATCAAAAACAACGATATCAAATTTTGAAAAAGAAGAAACAGGATTTCTAAAGAATTTCAAACAACAACGGTTCTTTAGTCAGTTTTTTATGTTTGGTTTAGGATTTATATTGTTGATTTTATTAGTGAATTTTTTCTTTTTCAGTTCGTATTATGAAACGGTGGAACTGATGAAGCAAACTTCTCAAGTAAACAATACTCAAAAAACAACCGTTCTCAAATTAAAGACTATTACGGATGAAAAACAGAAAACCGTAGATGATATTCTAAAAAATTCATCGTCCAGAAGCTCTTATTATATGGATGCGATTTCAAATTCATTGCCGAACACCATTCAATTGTCAGCATTGGAATATCAACCCATTACAAAAAGAATTAAAAAAAATGAAGCGATTCAATTACAAGAAAACACACTCACAATTTCGGGAATCTCTACCGATAGCGACACTTTTTCCGAGTGGATTCATACGCTAGAAAGCCTTAATTGGATTGTAGGTGTAACTGTGGTGCATTATGGTTCTGGGTCACAAAAAAGCACTGATTTTGAATTAAAAATAAATATGTCGCATGAATAATACTCTGAAAAATAGATTGCTCATTGGCGGATTTATCGTGGTGCTGTTTATGTGTTACAAATTAGCGATTGCAAAAACATGGACGTTAAAATCAGAATACACAGCATTAACCAACGAAGAAAAGTTGTTTCAAAATACGCCGAAACAAATTGCACTCTTAAAGAAAAAGGAACAATACTACGATTCGCTATTGCGTGTCTACAAAATTGGTGGCACTTCTTTACAAAACAATTTACTTAATGCTATTACCAGTTTCTCTAGTGAGAATGAATTGAAAGTGATTGATTTTTCAGAACCGCATACGTTTACGGACAAATCATTGACCATCAATAGCTATTCGTTTACCGTAGAAGGACATTTTAATAACATTCTACAACTCATTTACACCTTAGAGCAACGCACCAAATATGGCGAAGTAGTAAGTGTTGCCTATGAAAAAAAGAAAAACTATCGTACAGGAAAATCGTATTTGCAAGCCAAGATTGTGTTGCAGAGTTTTGGGTAAAACTATCCACCCAAAACCGTTCCCAACTTAAACATCGGTAGATACATTGCCACTAAGATCACGCCGACCATAATTCCGACAAATACAATAATAAGCGGTTCCATAATGGTAGACATCATTTTGGATTGTCGTTGCACTTGCTCATGATACTGAACATTCAAACGGTCAAAGATAAACTCGGTTTGATTGGTTTGTTCAGCAACCTTTACCATGGCAATCATTTTATCACTAAAAATCTTATGAGAAGCCAAACTTTCACTAAGTGTTGCACCGCGTAAAATAGCTTGTTCTACACTGTGTAAAGCATCTTGCAACGGATAAAACTTAATCATCTTTTTGACAAGTTGAATACTATTAACCACAGGAACTTTAGAAGCTGACAACAAGGCAATGGCTTGTGTAAATTGCGATAAATACACGGTCTTTATAAAATTTCCAAAGAATGGAATTTTTAATAGAAATGTATCTTTAAAACGACAATACCACTCTTTTTTGTTAAATAAGAATCGTGACATAAATAACGCTAACATTCCGACGATAAGCATCAAACCGTAGGATTTAACAAACTCAGAAACGTTAATGATGAATTTGGTAATGCTCGGCAATTCTACTTTATTCTGTCTAAAAATATCTTGAAACATTGGCACTACAAATTGCAACATAAAAAGTACCACTAAAAAAGCGGTAGTAAAAACGATAATTGGATACGTAAGTGCGCTAATGACATCACGACGTTGCTGATTTTTACGAGAAAAAAATGCCCCGAGTTGCTTTACAACAGCAGCGAGTGTTCCAGTTTCTTCGCCTATTTTAATCGAATAATACTCATATTCCGTAAACACTTTGTGATTCGTTATTGCTTTGGACATGCTTTGTCCATCCACCAAATCATCTACGATAGCACCTAAAATATCTTTTGAAGTTTTCTTTTTTTGCGAATTATATAACAATTCCAAGCCGTCTTTTAACGAAACGCCTGCGCTTAATAATACACTTAACTCCGTATAAAAATCCTCTTTGAGTTTATTGGAAAATCCATTGCCAAAAAGCACAATCTCTTTTTTCAATAGTGCAGACCATTCTGATGGTTCAGAATTTATCGTTGACTTTTCTTTAGATATGTTTTTTAGATCAAAACTCATGGATTCATGTAGGTTTCTGCGGTATTTCGCTTGCTTATAAAAATGGTTTTACTTTTAAACTTTTCATCTGTAATTAGTTTAAAAGCATCTATTTTTTCTAAAAGGGTTTCTTTTCCTTCAAAATAAAATAGCTTCTCAGTTACACTAACGGCAAATGTATCTATCTCTTTTTGAATGTACGTTGGTTGAAAATTATAGGTAATCGTGTCTATTTCTGAGATAAAATACAATCGATCTTCAATAGGGTCATACTTCATTATCTTTGATCTGTTTGCGTCAATCCACAAGGATTGTTCCAACAAAGTGATATTGGTTGAATTTTCAAAATTCTTTTTAATGGCGTACATGTGTTTCTGTACCAATTGCAACACCGAAAACGCCATGCCAGCAACAATGAGTGTCAATACCATCACAACAATCAGTTCACTGAGTGTAAACGCTTTTAGTTTATGTTTCTTACTACTCATAGCGTTCCAAGTGAATTGTTTTTTTAATTTCCTTGTGCGATGCTTCAAAAATCAGCTTTTTACCTTCTCTTTCAACAGAAATATTCCAATCGTTAAATGTATCATCAAACGGAATTTCTAACTGATTGTGTTCTGATAAATAGATCAATTCAGAAATATGTGTGCGTACCGCATCGGTATTGTATTTCACGGTATTGTTAAAAAGTGAATTCAGTAAAAAACTAGAAATCATAAACACAAGTACAATGATGACCGTAGCCACCAAGGTTTCCATGAGTGTTGCTGATTTTATTTTTTTTAATAGAGCCATTTTGCCACTTTATAATCGAGGTTTTCAATCGGAAAACCTACATATTCATTTAATAATTCAGTACTTGAAATTGTTCCGTTATAAATGTGATTTTGATACACCGAACCAAATTGTTTCGTGATAAATCCACTCGTATACAAACTTCCATGAATGCTTCCTAAAAGTTCCAATTGTTGCTCACAATACACAAAGCCTTCAATAATTGTGTTTTTTGTGAGTATGATTTGCGGTTCAAACCGATTGTTGGTTTTATCTTGAAAATAACACACCATTCCTTTGACGCTAGTATTTTCATCTATAAAAATGTGTTGTTTCATGTTTTTTGATGAATCGTTTTCAAGAGCATCTTCCGCAAGGATCACAAGCGCAGAAGGATACTTGAGTTCACAATTTTTTCCAACGCTTATATTTTCACTGGCAATAGCTTGAAAAACACCTTTGGTATTGGCTTCAATTTCTATTTCGGGAGCAATTAAAATGACATCTTTTAATACCGTAGAAGCGGCTACTTTTATTTTGGTATTGGATCGAATGATGATGTTTCCTGTCAACTTCATTCCAAACAAATCCAACTCATTATTTGAAAAAATCGTTTTTGTCGCCTCAGTAAAAGAATTGGTGTATGTTTTATTGGGTTGCGCATCAATATAGCTGTCGTCGTTTGTAGGTAGTGGCATTTTTTGGAGAAACGCAAGCTGTTTGGTTAGCTTTTCAGGAAGCTTCGGTAATTCTTCTTTACTTTTTAAAATGTTTCCATAAACAAGTTGATTTCCATAATAGGAATTCCCTGAAATATTACCTGCACGAATTCCACGTGATGGAAGATACGTCTTCCCCTGAATCTTAGTATTGCCAACAACAATAAGCGGTCTGTTGGTTTCTTTCAAATACAACGCTGTACGATCTTTTGCATCTTGCCAACCGCTTACGAGTGCTATTTTTTCAAAAGTTTTGGATTTCGCTTGCGTTTCCGCATGTATTTTTCCAAACATTCCCCAATAACTGCGATGCAAAGATGCCGTCATATTTTTGGTTTCATCAATCATGATAAAAGTAGTGTCTGAGGCTACTGAGAAATCTTGTAAGCCAAACAACATCGTGTTTTCTGATTGCTGAATCATTTCGATTAAAAGGTCTGATTTTTTAGCAAATAAAGTGTGCGAATGAACGAGCATCACAAAAATAGAAAGCAATACCGCAATGATTGCCGAAATCAAGATGGCAAATTGTAATGATCCTGCTTTGAGTTTATGAAATATCATAGTTTAGTTGGCTACTGGAATCGTTTTTCTTTTTCCTTTAAAAGAAACGAGTACTGATTTTTTATCGCCTTTGATGAGTGTAATATCATCGACTTGCTTTCCAACTTTAAACAGTTGTTGCGTGCCACTGATCTCAATAATATAAATGTTTTGTGAGCTTTGTTGTTTTGAAATAACACCTTTGTAACTTAGTAGTGGAAATACAATCGTGTCTTTTGATTTCTTAACCGCACTAGTTTGAGTTGAGTTTTGTTTGGCTTGATATGCCGTTCCTAAAAAAGGATCGCGATGCGAAGTAGAAATACTAAAAGTATCTTTGGTCATTTCTTGTTTTGGCGAAAAGGAAACACTAGAATTGGTAGCAACAACTGGCATTTCATCAGGATTTAATTTTGAATACACCTGGTAACCTATCGTTCCCCAAATTCCGAGAACAACAACTAATAATAGATATGTTTTTCCTTTTTTACTCATTTATTCTAATGTGAAAGAATAGGTTGTGTAGGGTGTGCTGTAATCGCTATTCTTAGCACGTACACGCCACTGATACGATGTATTTGCTTCTAAGTCAACCGATATTGAATTTTGAGTCAAGGTTGAATCGATTACAAGTTGTAAAATAGTTTCAAAATCGGGTTGCGCAACTTGCACTTGATAGCTTTCTGCATCTTCAAGCAAATCCCAAGATAAAGTTAATGTAGTGATATCAAGTGTTGCATTATCAGAAGGCGCAATAAGTGTTACAGCATTATTAGAAATATCAGGCACTTCAATAATGTCAGAGCAACTAATTACAAACAAAGTTCCCAATAGGATATATATATACTTTTTCATTTCTAAATTTATAATTTAAAATAGTTTTCTTTTTGAACGGCTTTTTGTGATTTTCGATGCGTATTTGGTGGACAACCTTCGGAGTCACTCACAAGATCAGCAATGACAAGTTGGTGTCTGTCATTTTCTTTCCAACAGAATACTGACGTTTGATAGGCAAACACCACACCATCTGAAAGCTCAAGGTTTTGTTTTTCCCCATCTAAACTTTTCAATTGTAAACTGAATTTTTTAGAAGCGGATTGTATCAGAAAAACTTCATCAGCATTTTTCAATGTATTTAACTGCTCGACTGAAAAAGCAATGGATATGCTTGTGACCATTTGTGCATCTTGTTTTGTTTCCAAATACGAACGAACCCCTGTATTTTTAGCTTCATTCAACTCAGAAGTAATCGCTACACGATCTACAAATTGCAAAAGCACATATTCAGGTTTTATTTTCAATGTATCAGAAAAAGTTAGCTTCCCTTTTTGATACATCTTATTTGCTTTTTCATAAGCTTTGAAAGATTGTTTAGAAAACGTAACGGGTAACACTTGTAACTTTAATCCTTTAGTAAAAGAAGGAATGGCTACACTTTCAAAATTAGAAGCTATGACAGTTCCATTTAATAATCCTATTGTGCCTAATTCAACAGGAGTTTCGGTAATTAGTTGCGGTTGTTGGTTTACTGAAATGGTTTTGCAACTCAGCGCAAAAAAACATAACAATATTCCAAGGACGTATTTGTTCATGAACACACTTTTTTCAAAAATAAGTAAAGATATTTGAATTGCGTAAAATTAGGTCTTTTTTCATGTAGAATCTTATTTATTGGTAAGTTAGTTGTAGACTTTAGTGCTCTAAAACAAATATTGAAAACGCCCACATACAGTATTCATAATACCACCATTGGTTTCCCGATAAGCTCTGGGTTAAAAACACGCTCAAAGTAACAATACATAATGTTCACATCCACAAGAGCATACATAAGCAATCTATTTTGAATTTAGAGCAAGACGAATGTATGAACCTCAATACTATGAAAATTTACTTTTCTTACAAATCTTCACATGTTCACAGTAAACATTGACCATCAATCACACTAATCATAAGTTTTAATGGTGTTTAATTGAAAGAAAAAACATTAAAACATCTCATTCCTACAATTTTGGGCTACAATCCGTGTACAGTGACCAAATTTTGACAAATGGAATGCACGTTTGCTTATTTACATTTATAACAATTTGTAAAGAAGAAATCTGTATCCATGAGATTAGCGGTAAAAGAAAATACAACAAGCAATAATTACGAACTAATATTTAGTGAACTACCACCTAGTGATTTAATCAAAGTACTGCGTGAAGTAGGCTTTACAAAATCGAAATTTGGTGGTAATATCTATACCATTAGTAAATTTCCTGTTTATCATCCATTTATAGCATCACTACAAAAATTAATAAATACTGGAAAGTATTGGGATGCTATTTCTAGCTTCCCAATATTTGAGCCGACACATGACAGCATCAATAAAAGCTTGTTTACCATAGTAACGATCTACTACATGGAAGATGCTATCATCAAAGAACAAGACTACTTAATTTTTGAACTATACCAAAAATCAATTTTAACGTTAGTCTATGATTTTGGAACAAAAAAATATGGCAATCAATTTCAAGATTCTAAAGTTTTTCCCAGAAAATTAAAACGTCAAGCACGCAAACTCTTAGACTCAAATTATATCATTGACCGCTTAAAAGTTACTATTTCAGATGCAAATACTTCACCTGATATTAAAATTGAGCAATCACAAGAAAAAGAAGCCGAACTAATTAATGATTTAGAAGTAGTATCAACAAATGAACAAGAGATTGAACCAATAAGTGTTACAGAACAAGTGCCAGCAAATGACACAGAAGTTGAGTTAATAATTGATGCTGAAGTTGAACAATCAAATGAAATAAAAATTGAGTCCACAAATGATATAAAAAACGAGAGTTCTTTTATAAGAACAGAGATCGCTAAAATCATTTCAGAATTAGAAAATGATGACAGAGGATTTGGTGGAATTATCAAAGAAATGCTATTTGATTTAAAAGAGATCGAACTTTACTCAACAGATGAAGTTCGTAAAACCGCAATTAAAAAGGCTACAAATAAATACAAAGGATGGCTAAAAGACACAATTGAAACTGAAAGAAATTTTACGTTGACCATTATAAATCGACTGCTTTTACTTTTAGATGATACAAACCATGAATTAGAGATTAAAAAAGGCGCACTATCTATAAAACGCACCATTTGGGTTAATGATAAAGTGATACAAAATGTATTAGTGCCTATTCACGCTAAAGAACCTTTCCTTTCAGGAGATGTCAAGTTATATGAAGTGGATAAAATTAAAACGTATTTCGAGGATATTTTTAACATCACAGATGATACATTACACAAAGCTTCTTCACTTGATTTATTTTATTTAGCACAACTTATTAGACCTAGATCATTCGGTATTGCTGTTGGAGCGAATATGATAGAAATTGCATTAAAAGATCGCGGTTCAAAAGTTTTTGAAGAACTAGGTTTTCCTACTGATTTAAAATATCCTTATGTAAGCATTCATTTAGGGTATTTTAAAATACTTCCTTTGGGCATTTTCATTGATCGAAATAGAGAGCGATATTATAATGATTGGTGGTTTGCGCTCAAGTCTACACGCCCGTTAATGGATTTTGACAAAGCTTTGGTAGTTATCAATTTGGCAATAGAAAAGTTACAGACAGGAAAGTTAAGACAGGATAAAGAACCAAAAAAAGCTTATGACGAAATAGATTTTAATCTAACAAATCTAAATGAATCAAAGCTAGCCATTGAAGATTATCTTGACAGTAAAGAACTTGAAGCTTCTAAAGGCAAAAAAACTTCAAATAGTGAACTGACTTTTGCATCGGATGCTACAATATATTCTGAATTACGACACGAATTACAAGACGTTATCAGCGAGTTAATTTCTATGGAAGACAATCTTGATGGAGAACAAGAAACCATCATTGCAACCACCATACACGACCTAGAAGCTGTTGCAGAAATAGCAGATCAAACAAAATTCACAGACGAATTACAATATAGCATTGAAATGTTTAAAAATTGGGTTTCTGATTTAGAACCTGAAATACGAGATCAATCCGCTACTTTAATCAATCGTCTCATCAACCATGTTGGAGGAAGCACCATTGCCATACTAAGTGAGAAAAATTCTTTAGTGATTGCCAAAGACATAGAGCAATACGACCGTATTGTTGAAAATGTATTAGTCCCAACTCATGCAAAAGAACCCTTTCAATCAGGTAAAGTTTTTATAAAGCAAGCGGAAGATTTAAAGAAAAATTTCCCAAATCTGTATGCAATAAAAACCAATGAATTGCATCAGGTATCAGCATTAGAATTATTTCAGTTATCCCAAATGTCTCATCCAACGGACTACGGAATGCAAGTGTATCGAGGTGATTTACTTCAAGAATGGGAAAATCGTGGCATTAAAGGTTTTGAACAGCTTGGTTTTCCAACAGCTATGAATTATCCGTATGTTAATATTCATACAGGATATCGATCCGTTTCCACTTTAGGCGGTATCCTTGGAATAGAGGATGACAGTTTCAAATGGTGGGCAGTAGTAGAGCATGGAAGACCTATTGCAAACTTGCCCAAAGGTATTGTTATTATAGACAACTTAATTGCGGAGCTACTTACCGAATTACAAAAGTATATAAATCCAAAAACAAAGCGTCCATTAACCAAGCCTGAATACAAAGAAGCATACAGTGATATTTCGTTTAAAGTATCAAGGCTCAAACTCTCAAGACAAGTCATTACGAATTACTTAGACGCTCAAGTAGACCAAGAAGAAGAACCTACACAAGAGCCGTTGCCAAATACCAAAGAAGATTACATAGATCGCGTAGTTGCCACGATGCACCTAGCATATAGAGAAGGGAAACGATTATCAAAGAAAAAGATTGAAAACCTACAAGAACAAACTGGTGCGCCAAGCTTGGGGGAACTATGGGAAGCGGTGGAACTGAGCTGGCTCTTATGGTATAAAATGCTCTACAACGAACCCATTTCATTTGAAGCGAGACTTTCAAAAATGATTCATTTTTGGAACACGATTCAACCAACCTACGCCTATTCAGACAGTAGTAAAGAACTCTACAAGCAGTACTCAACCTCTTGTCCTATTGGAGCAATTATAGCGCAATACACAAAGATGGATAGCGCTGATTCCATATTTGAGCCAAGTGCTGGCAACGGTTTACTACTTGTGGGAGCAAATCCAAAAATAACGCATGTAAACGAGATTGATAAAAGCAGAAAAAAGTCCTTAGAATTTCAACAATTTCAGAAAATCACCATGGATAATGCCGCACAAGCATTTCCAATCGAAATGGAAAAAGCCTTTGATGTTATGGTTACCAATCCACCTTTTGCGAGTTGGGATGAGGACAAATTTGACAAAGAACGTATCATAAAAAAATACTTCCATAACAGTCGTGGACTAGCGTCTTATTTGCGCTTGGAACACGTGATGGCTGGACTTGCACTACGAACCCTGAAAGACAACGGTAAAGCCGCTATTATCATCATGGGACACGTGTATTTTGACGATAACGGTTTTATTGCAAAATATCGACCATTTTTTAATTGGTTGTATCGCTATTACAAGGTGGATGATATCATCAATATGAACAGCTTCAAATTATACAACAAACAAGGTGCAGTTGCTAAAACAATGCTGATTCTCATCGGAGGTCGTAAAACGATTGGCGAAGGTGTCGCACCCAAACAATCAAAAGCTCCTCATTTAGATAAAGTCATCGATACTTTCGATGATTTGTGGGAGGAAGTAAAACTCCACATCACACCTAATATTCACACCATTATCAAACAACTTCAAAT
The DNA here is from genome assembly GCA_964351775.1 of uncultured Kordia sp. Lineage (GTDB taxonomy): Bacteria > Bacteroidota > Bacteroidia > Flavobacteriales > Flavobacteriaceae > Kordia. Next base: position 32,742 of record CAYGPQ010000018.1, read on the forward strand.
CGCTAAAACAGTATGATTTATTACAATTCAGAATTAATGCCCGATAGCCATAGTGCTACCTTATTTATGGTCACCAACGCCAAACCATTTACACGCTTTGAAGATCACGAAGCTGGTATCTACATACAACTTCATAGCCTAGTAGAATTATCAATAGCATCGGGAGAAAATCCGATTGGACTCATTGAAGATTATTTAGGAATCACGTATACCGAAGGAAAAGCAGTTGAAGAAATCGCGCTTTTTTTAGCGTATACCGATAGGGTACAAAATGCCCTTTGGTCTTTACAGCTTCGTTGGCATAAGAAATCAGATATCGTCACAGAGGATTCCTATTTACAAAGCGGAATTTCCAAAGAACAAGCCATCGAACTCTTTACACAAATTACGCTTCGAGTCTATCTTGAAGCCTTATCAAATTATACGTATGAACAGTGAAGCAATAGCATTAAAAACAGATGAAAAAACCAATTCGCAAAACAGCGAAGACGTTTTAAAATTAGCGCAAGATCAAACCGCGCTCGTTACATACATAACAAGATCGAAAGCACCGTATGTCATGGATACCTTAATTCCAAAAAATATGGCTTTTGAGGTGCAAAGCTCTTTAGATCACATTGTGCAAACCTATGGGAACATTGACAACTTGGTTCGGGATAAATTAAAATATACAACCACTAAAGAACTTTGGGAAGTTTTAGCCGCAGAGCAAATAGATGCACTTGGGTTGTACTTGCATCAGTTTGAAAAAGAACAAGGAATTATCATTGCCGATCAAACAGGTATTGGAAAAGGAAGACAAGCGGCGGGTGTTATTAGGCATGCAGTTATGCAAGGATATTTACCCATATTTTTTACCAAGTCCCCTGACCTTTTTACAGATATGTACAGGGACTTAAAGGCGATTCATTTTGAAAATATAAACCCTTTTATTATCAATAACAGTAGTGATGCACACATAAAAGATGCGCGTGGAACGGTCATGTATAGTCCTTTAGATCAAGCCGAGCAAAAAGCACTACTATCTGAAGAAACAGCATATCCAACGGATAGTCCCGAAGCTATTGAGTGGTATAAGAAAATAGGAACGAGTTATCCCGATCCTGAAAAAGTACCCACTACGATGGTGGTTGATACCCTAGATCGTATGCCACTTGGGTATGATATGGTTTTTTGTACCTATTCTCAAATACAATCTGCGCATCCGTACAAGCGTATGTGGTTAGAAAAGCTGATATCTAGTGGTATTCAGGGCAGTAAAAAGTTCAAGAAAGTAGTTTTTATTTTGGACGAATCTCACATGGCGGGCGGTTTTGATGCGATCATAGGAAAGTGGATGCGTAGTATTTTACCCAAAGCGAAGGCATGTTGTTATTTGAGTGCGACCTTTGCCAAGTACCCAGAGGTAATGCCATTTTACGGTAAAAAAACCGCTATTATAGAAACGGGACTCAGAGATTCTGAATTTGTATATGCCATGCAAAGTGGTGGTTTAGCATTGCAAGAAATCGTTGCTTCCAATTTAGCAGAAAGTGGTCAGTTAATTAGACGACAACGCTCTAGCAACGGTATTAAAACTCAGTACAAAGTATTAGATAGCGAACCACAAAGAAGTAAAAACAGAGCGAGTGTAAACCGTATTATTTCACTTATGAATGAGGTGGTTGAGTTTGAAGCGGACTACATCGCACCCATATTAGCTGAAATTCACGCGCGCGCCAAAGAACAAGCGGGTACTACCAAGTCAGCACCACGCAGCTTGGGTGTTAAACAATCACCCTATTTTTCGAGAGTATTTAACATTATCGATCAAATGTTATTCGCCCTTAAAGTGGAACAAGTTGCTAAAGAAACTATCGAACTATTAAAGCAAGACAAGAAAGTTGTAATCGCCTTTAAATCAACGATGGGAACATTTTTAAAAGATTTGAAAATGATGCGTGGCGATATGTTACCACTACAAACCCTAGATTTTACACGAACGCTTGTCAAAGGATTGGATTCCGTTTTTTATTATAACTACACTACATTTTTAAATGAGAAAACTAGAGAACGTATACCGCTAGAAGATGTATCCGCTAATGGAATTAAAAAGTACAAGGATATCCGAAAACGAATGCGTTTAGAAAGCACAGGACTTTCGATTTCTCCGATTGATACACTCATTCATTTGATTGAAAAACAGCGTAAGCCAATACATTTAGGCGGTCATAAAAATTCACATTTTAGAGTTGCTGAAGTTACAGGAAGATCACAGCGCGTTGACTTATCTAATGAACAATACGGAGTTATTCAAGGACATAAAAAAAATACAGAAAAAGCATTTCGAGAATTTAACAATGGAAAAATAGATGTCTTACTTATCAATCAAAGTGGAAGTACGGGCGCATCGGCGCATTCAAGTAAAGATTTTATCGATCAGCGCAAACGTGTCATGATTATTCATCAATTTGAACTCAATATAAATGTAGAAGTTCAAAAGCGCGGGCGTATCAATAGAACAGGACAAGTCAATTTACCTGAATACATCTACATCACAAGTGATATTCCTACGGAGAAACGGCTTATGGCAATGCTCAAAGGAAAAATGAAGTCGCTAGATGCCAATACCACAGGCTCGCAAAACACGAATGATGATACGCTAGAGAGTCCTGATTTTTTCAATAAATATGGCGATAAAGTTGCGTGGCAATGGATCAATGAACATCCTGAAAAAATGGACATTTTAGGCTATCCTACCTATGGGTATGTGAGAGTTCGTGGGGAAAAAGTCCGTGAGCGAAATAAGAGTAAAGAGGGTGCAATACGACAATTAACGGGACGTGCAGGACTCTTACAAGTAGAAGATCAAGAGACACTTTACACCGATTTATTAGAACGTTATGAAAACCAACTAAAACTTGAAAAACAAAATGGAACATACGATTTAGAAACCGAATTTTTACAATTGGATGCAGAAATCAAAAAACGCTTTCTATATGACAAAGGTAACGGCGGAACAAGCCCTTTTGGTAGGGACTGTGTTCGTGATGAAACCATCATCAATAATTTAAGACGACCCTACACACGCCAAGAACTTGACAAACGAATTTTTGAGCGATTGCAAGGAGAAAAACCAATTCAAGTACGTAAAGCTTTTGAAAATAAATTGCTTGAGCAGTACCCTAAAATCATCGCTAGTCGAAAAGAAAAACGATTAGAGATCATTGGTAAACTTAAAGAAGATCGTGATGCGCTTCCAAAATTAGGAACTGGCGCTGATACGCGCGCAAATGAAAAAATTAAAAGTGACCTTGAAAAGATTGAACAACTCATTGCATCCAAAACAACGGATTTAGGTATTTATATCGCAGGACTTGAAGCGACACAAACAAAGATACTGGACTATGTTTCCATGTGGGATATCGGCGATGTAGTGCGAGTTCCTTTTGTGGGTTCTTCTATGGAATCCTCATGGGGAGTGTATCTCGGTATTTCGGTAGGTGGCAAAAAATCAAACCCGTATACATATAGTAACATCAGTTTACAATTTTTAGTGACCGATTCCAGAAAACAAGTGACCTATAATCTTCAACCCGCAGAACAAGCCTATATCAGTCAAATTTTTACTGAAAGTAAAAACATTACGGATACCGATAGAGAAATGGTTACACTAGAATGGAACGGGCTTATTAAAAAAGCATCCAAAAAACGAGAGCGCAGACAAATTTTAACCGAAAATATTGTAAAAGTTTCCTATCAGATTGGTATAAAAAATAAATTGATAAAGTACAATACCAAAGATGGTCTTATCAAAAACGGGATTTTGATGAATCGTGAATTTGGGAATGATGGAGAAAAAAATGGTGCTTTATATCCCATATCTCATGCCTACAAAGCCATTAGTAGTTTGGAAAATGAATCTTTCTTTGAAGATCATAAAGTACTGATCCGTTTCAAGCGAGTCAGCACAAAACTCTTTGAGGTGTATATCTCAAAAAAGGGATTGTACAACGCATCCATTGATGAAAAACTACGGGTATTACTTTACAGAGAAGAAAGCGAAAATAGTGACTCACTTCCTGAATTTGTTCAAAATGCGGGCGAAATGACCGCACGACTGCATCATGAAAATTTAGAAGCTTTTTTGACACGATTGGACCATTACAAACTTCGCTTTTTAGGGGAATCTAAAGAGTTAGAAAATTGGGAAATAGAAAATAAAGATGATTGGAAGAAAAGAAGTCAAGAAAATAAAGGACAGTACACATACGCATTAGGTCGTCCGTATGGACAGGGTACAAATCCTACCGTTGGATTCACGAGCTATATCGAACCGACAAATACGCATCGTTTTGGTGTGGTTGTGTACAATCGTGCATTGCAAGATAAAGAGCGTTACAATTACTCTTTAAAACCCATTTTTGAAAGCTTGCACGAGCCGTATATGATATGGAAAAATATCATCACTCAAAGTGAGTCAAAAAAGCTTTTTAACGATGTCATTAGAAAAGCAAGAACCTTAAAACTACACGAAGCGATCAACCTATTAGGGAATTTTATGATTGAAAACTTGCATGAACAAGGCAATCCTGAATTTGTTTTGGGCGACTATACCATTGCAAAGCTAGGGCGTATTTTCTATGAAGATACCATTGCAGAAATTTCTGAGATCGAAGAATTAATCAGTCAATTACAAATAGAAGTTGCAACATGAGAATTATAAAATATGATATTCCTGAAATAGATCAAATTCCACAATTTGCTAAAATCTTAGATGATTTAAGCGTGGGAAACAATCCATATCTAGTTGGAAGTGCCGGAACAGGAAAAACCACCATCGGCGAAAAAGTCGCCTATGCCCTAAGCGGACGTAAAGAAAATGATGGCGGAGAGTTGCCTTTTACCATTGTAAACTGTAATCAGTGGACATCGCCCATTGATATCAAAGGAGGACAAACCATTACAGGCTATAAAGAAGGCGCACTCATCGAAGCTTGGCGTGATGGAAAAATATTGATTTTGGATGAAATGCCAAAATTGGATGCCAATACCGCAGGACTCTTGAATGATGCGCTGGCTAAAAGTGCCAAAGAAGAAGCAATCATTTTCAATGGAAATAATGAACCTATCGTAAAACACACAAATTTTGGGTGCATTGCCACAGGAAACGTCATCGGAAAAGGGGCAAGTGGAAACTATGTGGGCAATAACAAACAGGATGCTTCCTTATTAGATCGCTTTAGTGGTTGTATCTATCGGATTGGTTTTAATGAAACCTTGGAACGTGAACTAGTCTATCCTGACCTAGTGGATATATGCCTAAAGATACGTAATGAGATATTGCGATATGAAGGAAAAGATGCCAATGACGATGATACAGAAGATATCATGACCCTTCGTACGATGCTGAATTTTCAACGTGCCTATGTGTTGGAAATGAAACGAGAATTGGGATTGCTTGACTTACATGGAAAACCATACAAGCAACTCAAAAACGGGAAGACTTTGAAAGATGCACTTCACAGTTACTTTATGGCAATGAGCGCAGAAAAAGCGGCTATTATCAAAGAAGCGATCAATTTAGAATCCTTTTTAAATTCTTACAAAGGAAGTATCAAAAAGCAAGTATTCAGAGAGGAATACAAACGCAGAATATAGGACTTAGAAATGAATAAACTCATACAAGGAATTTAAACTCACGATCTCAAATTTCAGAAACAACGTTACTAAAATCATACATGAAAACTCCAAAAAAACATACCCTATTTCATAACGAACAAAAGTACAATTACGTGCAATTTGATTCTGTACTCGCTTTCAATGGGTTTGTAGATCATCAAGCAAAAGAATTAAGCGATCATAACCAAAAAGTTTGGGACTTCATAAAGGATGACGCATCCAATAAAATTAAAAGTCAAAAAGATTGGTTTGGAGCACCAATACCAAAAAGTATTGTTGAATTGGAGTCACACACTTCCTTTATAGCAATGGAGTTACTCAGAGAAATACAACCACAAATTAAAGACAAATTATCAGCGTATTTAGAACATTTAGAGCAATCCGAATTGCCCAAACCAAAAATGGCATACAATGATCGCGGGTTGGGCGTTTTTTCGTTTGAACGTGCGGCTATGGGCATGTTTAAAATTCATACGGTAAACAGATCAACACCCATACAAGAAAACATCAGTAAACTAAACGTAGAACTTGGAAGAAAACAAATTCAAACCTCTGTAAAAAGTGTATACGCCTATTTTGAACATAAAAACAGTTCCTATCCATCACTACAACTCTACATCATGGCGGGAGCGAATGCAACTGTAAAAGGAAACAACATTTTATTTGTGGGATTAGCCTGCGCAGAACTTGTGACTTTTATGGAACAAAGAGGAATATCGGTAGAAGTAAATGTGCTTCTAGGGAGTCATTTTAGAGGTCAAAACGTACTGAGTCAAATCAGAGTCAAACGCTTTCAAGATACACTTGATACCAATCAATTATTGCTCATCTCAAGCGATCCGAGATATTTCAGGTATCGAGGTTTCAAAGCACTTATCGCAATGGCAAACTACTTTGGGTATAAAATACCCCAAAATTTAGGCAGTTTAACTAAAAGTTTAGGGAACAATTTTGTGGAAGCGATCAACGAAAAAGGGTTTGTCTTTGAACAAAGTTACGCAATGGATAAAGCTATTAGAGAAGTTTCAAATATTATCACGAATTATAAAAACAGAGTACATGGAAAAAAATAACCAAAAAATAGATCAATCGGTCATACACAAGATTATGAACCGCGCCATTGAGATCAATGAGTCTTGCAAAGAAAATTGCAGAGATTTCATAATTATGACAGCTACCATGCGTCCAGATACGTTGATTCTGCGGTGGAGAACTATCGATATTTCTAACGAAGATAATCCAATACAGCACTATCGCTACGAATGTTTTAAAATGGATGGTACACCACAGTTTTGTTCTGTTCATTATACAAATCAAGAAGAAGCGAATGACTTTATTGAAAGTTTACAACCACTTCATCATCAAAAATTTGCAATCGATCACACCCTATAATTTATGTATAAAACAGAACATATAAACATCAACGATTTAAAGGCGATTAAGATTAAAAATCAACGTGAAATACTTCGCCTTTTAGGGAGTAAACTAAGTTTAGTAACTGCTTGGGAAGAAGTCAAGCGACTCTCAAATAACTTCAAGAATAAAGTGGCTGAAGCCTTACAAGCGGATGCGCTTTTATATGAACTACTCAAACCTAAAAAACAAGTAGAAGCCAAAGAAGCCAAAGAAACCAAAGATCAGGCTAGAATCAGAATCAGAGAAAAGGAACGCATGAGAAAGATCAAAATTTTAGCACTGGAACTCGAAATGACAAAAATCAATAAAAAATAAGATTATGACAATACAAGCACTACAAGCGGTAGATTTAGATAAGGTTGCATACCCGACAATTAAAGAATACGCCACAGAAATATTACAAGATTTTGCCGATGAAGATCGGGAAAATAGAGAAGAATATGTAAAACAGGCGAAAGAAAGTATTGAAGCTGTTTACAAAATGATTGAAGCTAATTCCCCTGAAGCGATTCCTGGCAATGATGAGAAACAAACATCATCTGATACTGATGGAAAAGAGACTAAAAAAAAGAGTTCCGCTACGAAGGAAAAGAAAAAGTTGACCCCCAAAGACTTGGAAACCTTTGAAGAAGAAATAAAGCATTGCCGAACAGCGCTTAAAGAATACAACGCAAAAAAGAGAGCGGGACAACCCGAAAAGCCGAAACCCAAACGCCATGAAAAAATAGAAAAGCATCTACTAGCCATTGGAAATTTAGTACCTGAGAATCTGAAAGACAATATTGATATTTTGGGAAATACGGAAAGAATCCTTTCCAAAACAGGCAGAGAGATTATGAAATTATATCGAATGGACGAATTACAAATTAAAGCGGTTCAAGAAGAAATCAAAGAAAAGTACGATCAAAAAGAAGAAAAACTAAAAAAAGACACCGATGAATAAAAAAGTATTGATTATCACAGGCGCAGGATTATTAATTGGTTTTGCCGAAGCCATCATTTATTACAATTTGGGTAAAAATGATAACAAAGAAGAATTTAAGTTTCAGTTTCCAAAGGGCATGGAACTTCTCAAAACAACAGGAATCATTATTGCCACCTCACTGGCTACCGCAGCACTTTCAAATATTATTGAAAATGCGGTTAGTAATCCAACGGAATTAACACCAAAAATCGTATAGTAGTATGGAACACGCAGAACATAGAGAATTTTTAAAGAAAAATAAGATTGACAAAAAGTTATTGTTGACACCCATTCAGGATAAAATAAAGGTTTTCAATAAGATGTATGACTTATTAGAAAACATCACACCATGCGGAAAAGGCAGTTTGGTAAAACAGCTTGAAAAGTATGATGATGAGATTATGAAAGATATCTACGATGTGTATGGCGATGAAATTTCTAATAATGAACTCATAGAAGATTTCAAAGAAAAAAAAGGAAGTCCTAAAAAAATTATAGCGAAAGCGAAAGTCAATTCCGATGAATTTGTCATAGACCAATTGGTAGCACTCGGACAAACTGAAAATATAGGACGTTCCACTTTTTTGGATTTAGGACTTAAAAAGAACCTAGAATGGAACACCATTATTGGCAAATATCTTATCAGGAGAATTAATGTTTTCAAATATCGCTATGATATTTTGATTCATGATGAAACAACTCTTGTCTAATGTAGTGCAAACTTAGACCAAAAAAGCACCCAATTTAAGGCAAATAGTTACCAAACTTCATACAAAAAAGAACAAAAAGTACCCAAAAGGTACTTTTTGTAGTTTGGTAGCAACAAAAAAACAGTTGCTTTTTACTAATGAAATCTGAGGAATTTAATTATCGGGATTTGCAAGATCATATCGAAGTGATGATCGGAAAATTTGGGTTGCAAAATTCAGTTAAGTTTTTAGGAAGCTTAATTGATCATACAGAAGCAACATCAAGCGAAGATGAACGTGCAAAAAAAATAATTGAACTCACCATTTCAAAAAGCATTGAAGTTTTCAATCTCAAAAAAGCTAAATTTTATAGCAGTGATTTGGGCGAATATAGGGAAGCCCGCATGTCTTGTTACTATATCGTCAGCAAATACACAGACATCAGTTTTGGCAAGATTGCAGAAGTTTTTAAAGTTAAAAGACGCTCGGTAACGTACTTTCATGAGAAGTGTAAAGAAACACTTTCTATTGCTGACTTCTACCCTACCTACGCACAACGACACACAATCCTTGAAAATCATATCATCAAATACATTTCAACACTTAATTCTTAATAAATTAATAGCAATGGCAGAAGAAAATAACATTCCGCACCAAGTACAACAAGCCTTAACCACAAGCAAAGATCAGATTCAGCTCGAAACCATTCAAGGCGAAAATAATAGTCCGCTCAATACCCCTGTGATCGAAAAAGATATTGGAGGAGAATCTCACTCAGATTTGGAAAAAGACAGCAAACCTTGGAATATATGGAAACCTGAAAAAGAGGGAGCGGTATCAGAACCACAAGGCGATGTTGATTATAGAAAAACCATAGAAAACCAAATTGAAAGCGAAAAACAAAACGAACCGCTTGATGCGCCTGAACAACAAATTAATGGCAATGATGATTTTTCAGAACAGGACACGCCTGTAAGTGACAAAGATTTTGAAATGCCACTATCACAGGCAAACCAAACCGCAGATGCACTCCTTGGAATCACCAATAATGTACTGACTGCTGGAGCAAGCTTCTTTGTAAAAGTAAAAAAACATGAACAGTTTTATGAGTTTACTGAAATCGTTGACGTTATAGACACTCAAAATGAGAAAAATGTACAGCGCATTTTATTGGACAAAGAAGACAAAGCATTACTGCGCCCATTGCTTTCAGCGGTGATTCGCAAGAAAGCAAAACAGCTGACACCTGAACAACAATTAATGGGCGCAGTAGCTTCCATTTTGATTAAAAAAGGACAAACTGTGATGGAGATCCGCGCAGAAAATAAAAATTTAGAAAATCGTTTGTTAACCATCATAAAGGAACAAAAAAAGGAATCTAATCAAGACACAGTTTCTAATGATTACAAAGAAGATTTTAATGTAGAAGAAGAAACTACTAAAAATCAGGAATTTTCAAGTGAAGAATTGGATGATGATCGCAAAGATGTAATGGTCACGCAAAATGATATTGCTGAGAATGGTATTATCCAATACGCAGATGAGTTAGAAAATAAATAGGCTATGTCAACTATGGGAGTACCAAAGAAAGAAACCGAACGTCAACCAATGATTATGCTCGTATGCGGAGAAACTGGCGTTGGAAAAACCTATCGAAATAAACAAGAAATCAAGCATTATATGATGGATAATCTCATTGTTGGGAAAAAAGGTCGTAAAGTATTGGCTTTTGATACCAATGACGACGATTATCCATCATTTCGCACGGTAAGTCCGGATCACTTAGGAAAACTTACCAAAGTTTCTGCCCGTCGTATTCGTCCATTTAATTCAGACAGTACGCCAATGGATAATGATGAAAAAAAACAAGTCATTACAAAGATTATGAAGTTCTTTAAAAACGGATTGGTAGTCTTGGATGATATTGACCATTATATGTCGGGCGCAAAAGGACAATCCATGATAGGCGCTTTGTGTACAGTACGTCATAAAGGCATCGATATTATATTAACACATCAATCCGTGGCTAAAATCACAACTTCCGAATGGCAGAATTGTACATGGCTTCGATTACACCATCAGGTTGATGATGTGACTCGATATCGGGATCGCATTCCAAAATATGAAATCGTTCGTATCGCACAGCTAATAGTAGATGAACAATACGAATTATCGTCTTCAGCATTTGCCAAAGGAGCAATTACAGAACAAGAATATAAAGTGCAAAAAAGCTTTTTTGTGTATGTGAATATGCGCGAGCAACGTATTAAAGGGTGTAGCAGAACTGCTTTTATTCGTGCTTGTAAAAAATATATAGATCAGGAAGAAAGCAAAAAAATACGAATGCTTTTAAATGAAGAAGATTTTGATGGGAATAAGATTTATGAAACTAAAAATGAAGCGATTGTGAAAATGATTACTGATAAGCTTCGGTATCATTCAAAGTAGATTAAAAAATAATTGTAAAACTCTATTATTCTATTGACAGTCCAGTATGAGCTAACAATTACAGAAAGATTAATACTTTAGGAATTAAATAAGCAAACAAAGTAATGCACTTGGCTGCAATTGCTTATAACTTAAAGAAATACCTAAAATTTATCACAAAAACTACAAAAAGTGAAGCAACATCACTTGGGTTAGTCATTTTCAAAATAAAGTCACTATTTGGTAACTATAGCTGGATTTTAAGCGGTGCTAATTTTAGGATTTAATAGTAAAACTCAAAATAAAAGCGTCCTAAAAAGGGCTGATAATGCCTCACTTTTATAAAATTATTGGGTTGTGCAACCGCTACCGTTGTTGCCAGTAGTCTTTATTCCGTTTCTTGACCAATTTCTTGACCAGTTTCTTCCTCTTCATTAAAAATTTCAGAAATCTTACCTAGCATTTCTTTTAAATTTTCTTTTTCGTCATCCAAGAGATTTCCGAAATCTGTATCGTCAATTGTGTTATTTTCTAGCAACTGTTTTATCATTTCAGTATAAGTGAACTCAACTGGTATTGTTCCCTGCTGTATTTTCACGGTTATATCGTTGTTATCTTCTTTATTAAATAGTAATTTCATTATTCCGTAAATTTTTTGAGATTATATTTCTTGACTCTTTTTTTGATTGAAGATTTCCCTCCGTCCGTAATTGAAGCAATTAAGTCAACAACACTAGTTCCATCTATTTCTCCTTCCAAAGAACCTGACTTAATTATAAGTTTGTTGTTTTCATTTTTGCACAGAATGATGTTTTGAGCATCTGCGAGCATTGGAATAGTCGCATTGTGAGACACCAAAATTATTTGCTTTTTACTTTTTATTTTCTTTATCGCATTAACCAAACCTTTGTTAATATAATCGGTAGCTAAATTATCTTCAGGTTGGTCAATTATTATTGGTGCACTATCTTTATCATATCCTAGTATTATGTCTAAAATAACAGATGTTTTCCAACCTGGACTTAACCTTTCAAATTTGCGACCATCATTGGTGATAATTTTATATTTTTTCTTATTTAACTCTTCGAAGCTGTTATAGATTTTGCTTTCAAAATCGTCATAATCGTGAACTTTAGGTTGTTGCTTTTTGAAATTAGTTTCAAAAAGCAATTCTGGTGTAATACTATCAAAATCTGGGATTTTGGTTTTTAGATAGTGATTTACAACTTCAACAAATTTTGTGGTGTTCAATACAAAATCATTCTCAATAAATAATTTATGACCCATCGATTCAATTTCTTCTGAATCAAAGTTTAATGTATAACTTGATATTGAATTAATAGTTCTATGAAACTGTCTATATGCACGGACATATTTCTTTAATGCCTCAAGAAGTTTATTGAAATTTTGTCTTTTAGTTTGTTCTTCTGAATTTGAATGTTTTAATACTTGATTGTACGACTCTTGATTTTGCTCTAATAATTGTCTTACTTTTTTCTCTTTGTTTGAAATCTCTAAAACATCATCTAATTCATTTTTTAAATTCTCTATTAAACTAGAATCGTGGTTGATAAATGGATAATTAGATAAAAATGTTTCCAAAGAATTCAGAGATAAAATATAATTGTCATAAGTACCTTTTGAAAACCGTAGTTTTTCAATTTCGACTTCTGTTGGTTGTAAGTTATCGTAAATATTAGTTTCTAAATTAGACCTTGTTAATAATCTTGAAATGATTGGAATCGTTAATAGAGTTTGGCTTTCTTCTTCCAAAATTTTGACACATCTAATTAGTTCTTCGATGTTCTTTTTAAATTCTCTTAAACCATTATTGATATTTAATTTTATTTCATCATCTCCGGGAAAAACTCTTTTAATAATATCAATATTTTCTATTTTGTCCTTACTGATATTATTAACAACACCCATTATATAATTTTGAGAAAGATAATGAGGCATCATTCCTGACGGGTTTACAATCGTAATTTGGTCAATATCATATTGGTCGTAAATAGATTCTTCCGTTTTTTTATTTAGACATTTGACAATTGAATCAACAAGTAGAGTTTTTCCACTTGAAGAACCGCCAATTATTACATTTAGACCTGACGTCAATTCAATGTCTATTTCAATATTATCTTTTTTATGAGAAACGGACTGTATATTTTCCGAATAGTATTTGGGTTTTGTTTGAGAATAGATAAGTCTTGATTGTTCGGATAACGAAAGCCTTAAACCGTTAAATGTTGGTTCTGCCAACATCCAAGTAGGATTAAACGGATTTTTGTCTTTTCCATTTGGGTAAGTTATTGGTGTGTAATTATCACTACAAGTAATTAGATTTACAAACTCGTTAATTCCTAATTTCTTAAAATATTCTTGAGTTTTTTCAAGACCATTGTCTCCTCTTGCAGTAAAGCCTTCAAAGTGATTATAGTAAACATTTCTTTCTAGCGTTCCATCAAGTCTTGTATCTCTTGGAATTGAAGTGTTAAACGTGGCGTGTGATTGCCCTCCGTGAGGAAGAAGCATAAATTCATAAGAATCGAACTTATTTATAATGTCTTGAATTGACGGAATTTTAGGGTCAATCTTCTGCACAATTTTATCAGGATATAATTCGTCAAGTTTTTTGTTTATATCATCTAAAATTTCGTCTTTAATTACTTTGATGTCAAAATAAATGTGACAATGATATGCTGGGCAACCATCATAATTTCTAATGTGAAGTTCGACACCAAGAATTATATTAAGATTTAAAGCAATTGCTTTTTGATAAGCATTTTTGTTGACCATATTATGGTCAGTAAGAGAGATTAAAAAATCTGAATTGCCATTGAACTCGTGGATTTTTTTAACCAAGAGTTCAACATCGTAATCATTATTGACCACATTCGGATTTTCAGAAGTATGTATATGTGTGTCTAGGTAAATTGGATTCACGATATTTTTTTTAGATTACTGGCAACTGTTTGTGTATGAGGAGTAGCTGACGGCAGGAGGCTATTACTTATACATTTTGTGACTGTTGCACAACTATATTTTTTAATAAAATTCTAAATTTTTGAACAAAGCACAAAATATTTAATATTGATAATCAAATAGTTATATTTTATAAAAAGTGAAATTATAATATTCAAAGAATATTTAGAGTTGCGCAACAGCCACCATTGTTGTAACACGTTTTTTCCGCTCAATTATTGTCTATTTTACTGATTTGTGTACTTGAGTTTTCAATTAAACTTTTCACTAATTTTTTGCATTCATTAACGTCGTAGATTTCATTCACAATTTCAGGATGATTAGGTAATTCTGAAATCGTTTCTTTAATTGATTTCCATATTGCAAAATATTTGGCTTGGTTAGGTTCTTTATTAAAATTTAGAGGATTGCTAATTACGTCTAAATCAACTGGGACTTTACCAATATCACGGAAAGATGAATAAAATATGTTTTCGGACAACTCTTTAACCATATTTGATATTTTCTCAACTTGGCTTGAATTAGGGTTTTTGATTATAAAACTCAATGAAGAAGCATAATCTTTTATTTCATTTTCGCTGGTCATTTGATATTGTTTTTCTTTCTTATTTGTGAAATGTTTTTCAATCCTTTGCATTTTTTCATGAGTTGGCGAATAATCTAATAAATTTCGTTCTACCAATGTTTCCTCTAAAGCTAACTTTACCATTGGATGTAATGTAGATTTTTCTTTATTATACATTTCTAAAAGATGTTCATCGCTTAAATATTTAAACGTTTTTTTCTTTTCTACGTATTGTTTTTGATGAAAATCAGCATCTTTAATTATTCTTTGTGTTTGTTTAATTTGTTCTGAATTTTCCCTGTTTTTCTCAATAATATTCTTTGAGTAATCAGTTCCTTTTTGAACTAAAGGCAAAATGAATACAACAAATATCATTATAGCACCAAAAATCATAAAAACGTAAATCATATTTTAAAATTTTGAGAGATTTCCATTTTTAAATAGGTTTGAAAATAGGATGTCAAATACATCTGTGTTTGTAACGTTTCTAAAAACAAAATTACTCTCAATTAAGCCCAAAAATTTTCTACCTTTTTTAAATCCAAATTCGTAAGGGTCACTAACATTGTTGCTGTAGCAACCATATTTTACTCCAGTTATTAATTCCTCCGATTCAAATTTTTCTTTAAAGTTTCCTTCAAGCTTGCTGTTCACAACCATATCTCCGTTATCAAATAACTTTGCGCCTACATAAATTTCAATAAATCCGTCTTTTTTAAGGCTATTCAATGTTTTTTCTAATCTTGATTTTCTTGTCTTTTCAAATAAAAAATGGTGAATAAATCTCTGTCTTTTTAAAAAGTTCCGATGTGTTTTTATAATACCAGTTTGAAATGAAAAATCATCACAAGCATATAACAACTCCTCTTTTTCAATTTGTTCTTCGTTAAGAGTTCCTGCTGGTGGTATTAGAAAGTCCTTTTTGGTTGCAATAACTAAATAGTCAGATTTAGAATTAATTTCAAAGCCATTCATTGATTGTCTTCCATTGTTCCAAATTATCTGCGCAACATCTTCATACAATACTTCAGTTCCATCAACTATGTAATGGTCAGAATAAAATGTACAATTTTCGTCTAATTCAAAAGGTTTTTGGTCAGTAGGAATTTCAAATTCGTTCATAGGTTTGTTGGTCTGGTCAAATGTGTTACAACGGTTTGTGTAAGAATAGTAAGGGATTTCAAAGGACTAAACTTTCAATTTATCACTTAGCCAAATTTACAATTTTTTCTTTCTTTAATAGATACGCAAAATTGTAAATTTTGCGGACTTTGTAAAATGCACTGAACTTTGATTTAAGCACCAAAACCCTTATTATTTTTACACTTTGTGGCTGTTGCACAACTCAAAATCTTCTTTAAATCTTATAATTTTCATTTTCTTTAAAATACAACTAGTTGATTATCAATGTTAATTATTTTATGTTTTGTTCAGGACTTTGAAGTATTATTAAAAAACATGGTTGTGCAACAGTCACCTGTATTGTATGTAGGCTTTTCTATTAAACTCTATATTTTCAGGCATGCCAAATTTTTCTAATCCTTTCTTTTTTGTTTTTTAAGTCTTTAATAAGTTGCCCATTGTTGGCATAGATTATTTCTACCAAGTCTGAAAACTTTGAGCTAAGTGTAATGTTTTCTAAAACGGCATCTTTATTAACTGCATTCTTAAAGACATAAGTTGTTAGAAACTTCCACCTATTAATTGGGTTAGGATGTGAACTTTTGAATTCATATTCCATATCAAAAACATCACCAATTATTCTGTTTATTAGATCTATGCCTGAAAAAAAAATACACGCACCAGATATGGAATAAAAAAAATCAACCTCTCTATCATTCGTTAAATAGTTGTTTGTTAATTCAAAGCCTTTGAGGTCGGCTTGATGTTCTTGAAATTCTGAAAGCGAAATTTCTTGACCATTTTTTAGCTTATATTTTAGATTATTCTTATTATCGTTATTTAAATCTCCATTTAGAATATGACCGTATTCATGACTGACAATAAATGACCATGTTGCAGACCTCAACGGCGCAAAAAATGGAAACATAAAAGGCATGAAAAATTCATTTTTGCTATCTGAGAATAGAGCTGATTTCCCTGTTAATATTCTTTCAATAGTCAAATAAATTTTGTCGAAAATAAAACTGTTATTTTCAACAGTTTTGATAGCTTCTTCTTGATTTAAGTTCATTAAATACATGCCATTAGGCTGACGTTCCCATTTAACCAAAGTCATTATTGTTCTTGTCAATTCAGAATAAAATTTCAAAATCCCGGATTTAAATAAAATAATTTGTTTTTCAAGTCCTGGTAGCTCAAAAATTCTAGCATTAATTTCTGCGGTCGAAATCGATGAAATAATAGGATTGGTTGGCAAATCATAACCAAGAGAAAATGCTGTTTCTCTAATACCTTCTTCAATATTCCTTAATCCTATATACTCATAAGGGTCTTGATAGCATGAGACAAATTCATTTAAAAACTGTGCTTTCATTCTTTTAAAATTACTCAAAACTAAATAAGGATTATTATTAGTCTTTCTAAATTTATCAAGTAATAATTCGTCGTTATTTATGAATTCATTTCTATCTTTAATAAACTTTTTCACACTGTTTAAATCAATATTATTGTTGATATAAGTAGTTTTCTGAATTTCTTCAATAAAGGTTTTGGCAATTAATTCCATGAGTTATTTTTCCAATGATTATGACAATAAATTTTTAATCCTTTTTTAACCAAAATCGCAGTAATAATTGCAGGACTAAATCCAATTTTTGCAGCAATAATTATATTTAATAATTCCAAAGCAATTATTTTCTCATCAGATTGCTCTCCAATATGTTTGAAAATATAGCTATTATTACATATTGAATCTTGAAGCATTAAGCTGTAGATATTCATCATAATTTTGCCATGATCATATATTTCCTTTGGATTTACAGGAAATATTCCTTTACTGTTTTTAATATATTGTTCACCTAATTCAACTAGTAAGGAATCAACATCAAGATTTAAAGCGTCATTCAGTTCCATTTATCAGTTTTTAAATATGAATATTTTAAGAGCTTTTTTGAGCTGTCTCGTCCTGAAATTATGTAACCTTATTTCAGGAAGGGTCAAGCTTACACACAACGTTTATATAATGAACATATGTTCATTATATCTTATGTATACAAAATTCCTATTACCATTTTAAATTCATTAACTAACAGTAACTAATTTCACAATAACTTCCTGTCAATTCTTACAAATATAAAACAAAGATTACATATACAAATGTGGTTTTCCGTAAAACCAAAAAGAAAGTAAGTGCAATACCTAAAAAAGATTATGTTTTACAGAAATTACAATAACACTGTATCGTGAGAAATGCTATAAAAGAACAAAAAATGATGCTCAATAGTCACTATTCGAGAGTTGTTTACATATAAAAACACTCTTTTGCATAATATAATTGTATAACTCACATCTAAATTTCTTGAATAACACATTCCTCTTTTTTAAAATCTTACCGTATATCCTCTGATAAAGATATTTTTTAGCTCAAATAAAAATAGTTAGCCGTTAAATTTACAAACTCGTTTCGCATGATTTTAAGCGGTTCAAATTTTAGGATTTAATAGTAAAACTCAAAAGAAAGACTTCCTTAAAAGGACTGAGAATGCCTCATTTTTTATGAAATTATTGGGTTGTGCAACGGTTACCGGTGTTGCCAGTAGTACTTTATTTTTGTTCATTAGATTCCTTTGCCAATGATAGATTAAATAAATCATATCCTATTCCAAATCCAAACCACATATTCCCGTTGCTTTCCCATTGATAGTTACTTTGGTTATTAATATGGTCAACGCCAATATAAATTCCAGCTTGAACTTTATTATATTGAAGCATAAGTCCACTTAAGAAAGTTATTGTTGATACATCTTGGGCTTCGTCATCTGCAAGTCCAGCAGAATTACTTGTATTTAGACCAACTGTTCCAATTCCAGCGCCAATTTGCCAATTTATTGAAACATTGTTTGAGTATGCAAATGACCAATTAAGTGTCGAGTTTAAATTAAATTCCGTATCAAATGAAAAATCATTTTGCGGGCGAGCTTTAAACGGTAAAGTCAATAATCCAATACTTAATCTTTCTCTCGGTTCAAATTTTTCAGCGTTTCCGTCAAAATCAACTCTCGAAATTGTATATATTTTATTATTGTAAATTTCACTTAAGTCAACTTTTCCTTTTGCTTCATAGTCTTTTTTTTGTTTTTCTGTCAATTTCCCAAAATTAAGTGCTTGAAGTTGAACAACATTATCTAATTTGCTAACAACTTTAAATTTGATGCCTGATTGAAGAAAATCTGCGTTTTTCTTTAGTGTTTCTCCAGACACTAATCCTTGTACATTTGAAGTAGTTGTAGGTACATCAAGAATAACAATATCTCCTTTCTCTTGAGCATTAATTGATAGACTAAATAGTACAAAAACAATTAAAAGATAAATTTTAGAATTTTTCATATTTGGTTGGTTTTAAGTTAGTTTCTCGTATTACTGGCAACGGTCTAGTATAAGAATAGTAGCGGATTTTTACACACTAACTCTTCGGTTAAACACAGACCTTTTTTATATTTACTTACTTTCGTTTTAGCGATTAAA